>CBKWHA010000327.1:0-5092 GCA_966674115.1 uncultured Chitinophagaceae bacterium | reverse complement strand
TGGCACAAACTGAGAGACTATCTTTTCCTTACCAAGGATAATTTGTTGAATTATTATTATAGAAAATCAGCTTTTTATGCACCATTTCCTACGATTTGTTATTTCTTTGTCGTTTTGAAATGCAGGTCATTAAAGCAAATTAATATAGTGTAAAAGCTGATTAAAATTGTTTATAAAAAGAATAAATATAAAACCGATAATTAAAAACAACCACATTCATGAAGTTTTTTATTGACACCGCGAATCTGGCTCAAATTGAAGAAGCCAATGCTTTAGGCATTTTAGATGGCGTTACCACCAATCCTTCCTTAATGGCGAAAGAAGGTATCAAAGGACAAGAAGCTATATTACAACATTATAAAACCATCTGTGAACTTGTAGATGGCGATATCTCGGCTGAGGTGCTGGCTACTGATTTCAATGGCATTATTGAAGAAGGTAAAGTATTGGCTGCCCTTCATCCCAATATCGTAGTGAAAGTTCCTATGATTAAAGACGGCATTAAAGCTATTAAATGGTTTACCGACAATGGCATCAAAACCAATTGTACATTAGTGTTCTCTGCCGGCCAGGCTATTTTAGCAGCTAAAGCAGGTGCTACTTACGTATCTCCTTTTATAGGCCGTATTGATGATTCTGGTTGGGATGGGGTGCAACTGATCGAGCAGATCTCCCGCATTTATACCATACAGGGATTCGATACACAAATCCTGGCTGCTTCTATACGTAGCGCAAACCATATCATAGCCTGTGCTGAAGCCGGTGCAAATGTGTGCACCTCTCCGTTGGATTCTATCCTTGGGCTGCTGAAACATCCGCTAACTGATATCGGCCTGGCCAAGTTTGTGGAAGATGCCAAAAAAATGCAACAGCAAGCTGTAGTGGCCTAAAGAACTTTTCAATATTTCATACTCAAAATTGTAAACTTACAATGGATATTCAAGCTTTAGAAAACATTGCCACGCAGGTGCGCAGAGACATCGTGCGCATGGTGCATGGCTGCCAAAGTGGCCACCCTGGTGGTTCGCTGGGCTGTACAGACTTTATGGTAGCCCTGTACTTCCATGTAATGAAGCACGAAACGAAATTTAATATGGACGGAACGAATGAAGATCTATTCTTCCTTTCCAACGGACACATTTCACCTGTTTTCTATAGTGTTTTAGCGCGTTCAGGCTATTTCCCTGTAGAAGAATTGGCTACTTTCCGTAAACTGGATTCCCGCCTTCAGGGCCATCCTACTACGCACGAAGGATTACCAGGCGTACGTATTGCCTCAGGTTCTCTGGGTCAGGGCTTATCGGTAGCTATTGGTGCTGCACTGACAAAAAAAATAAAGAAAGACAACCGTTTTGTTTTCTCCCTTCATGGTGATGGCGAATTGCAGGAAGGACAGATCTGGGAAGCCGCCATGTATGCCGCCCATAACAAAGTAGACAACCTGATCTCAACTATTGATGTGAACGGACAGCAAATTGACGGCCCCACCGAAAAAGTACTTTCCTTAGGCAATCTAAGAGCAAAATGGGAAGCTTTTGGCTGGGAAGTTCTGGAAATGAATGGTAATGACCTGGCTGATGCGATCCGCGTGCTTGAATTGGCTAAATCCAAGGCTTTCAAAGGCAAACCTATCATGATCTTGATGCAAACCAATATGGGTCATGGCGTTGATTTTATGATGGGCTCTCATAAATGGCACGGTGTTGCACCTAATGATGAACAGCTTGAAAAAGCGCTGTACCAACTGGAAAGCTCCCTGCTGGATTATTAAATCACCTCATCACAATCATTATTAATCATGAAAAAATATACGTTTACCGAAAAAAAAGATACGCGCTCAGGTTTCGGTGCCGGTCTGCTGGAAGCAGGCAGGAGAAATCCTAATGTGGTAGCCCTGTGTGCAGACCTTGTAGGCTCCCTGAAAATGGATGCCTTTATTAAAGAATTCCCCGAGCGTTTTTTCCAGATCGGCATTGCCGAAGCCAATATGATGGGCATAGCCGCTGGTATGACTATTGGTGGTAGCATACCTTTTACAGGAACCTTTGCCAACTTTTCAACAGGCCGTGTTTATGACCAGATCCGTCAAAGCGTAGCCTATAGTGATAAAAATGTGAAGATCTGTGCTTCTCACGCAGGTCTTACCCTAGGTGAAGACGGTGCCACCCACCAGATCCTGGAAGATATCGGCCTTATGAAAATGTTGCCAGGCATGACCGTGATCAACCCTTGCGACTTTAACCAGACCAAAGCAGCAACCATTGCCATTGCCGAGCATCATGGCCCGGTTTACCTGCGCTTTGGCCGACCGGTAGTTCCTATCTTCACAGATCCTGATCAAAAGTTCGAGATTGGCAAAGCCTGGATGGTAAATGAAGGTACAGATGTAAGCATTTTTGCCACTGGTCACCTGGTATGGGAAGCCATACTAGCAGGAGAGAAGCTGGCTGAGATGGGCATTGATGCTGAGATTATCAACATCCATACTATCAAGCCTTTAGATGTGGAAGCTGTATTGAAGTCTGTAGCTAAAACAAGATGTGTGGTAAGTGCAGAAGAACATAACCGTTTAGGTGGTTTGGGCGACAGCATTGCCCAGGTTTTGGTTCAGCACGATCCTGTTCCCATGGAGTATGTTGCCGTAAACGATTCTTTTGGAGAAAGCGGAACGCCAGCACAATTGATGAAGAAATATGGTCTGGACGCTGAGCATATCGTTAAGAAAGTAGAAAAAGTATTGAAACGCAAGGAAACTTTACTGAAAGTTTCTTAAGAAACACATGTAAATATCAATCTTAACTCTAAAAAAATGAAGCTTCTTTTGAGGCTTCATTTTTTTTCATTGTAACAGATATAATACTAGGTTAGAAGTACGAGGTACGAAGTAAGAGCCTCTTGATGGTTGCGGCTTTCAACACACACAATACCGTACTACCTAATTTAAATTGGTATAACAGGTCTCCTGATTAGTCCTTTGTAATTACTGAGAGAACCTGTTTGATCTTATTGGCTTTATATATGAGGTCAGCTCTTTCTGAACTTAGAACAGTAACATGTCCCATTTTCCGGCCAGGCTTTGTTTGTTGCTTGCCATACAAATGCAGGAAAGCATTATCAATACTCAGCACTTCTTCCAAACCATTGTAATAAGGTTCTCCGGAATGATTGTCACTGCCTATAATATTTATAATGGCTGATGGCAAAATATATTTTGTGTTGCCCAGCGGGTAACCTAGAATAATTCTCCAAAGCATGTCAAATTGTGAAGAAAAATGGGCTTCAATAGTGTGATGGCCGCTATTATGAACACGGGGAGCTGTTTCATTAACGAAAACCTCATTATTATCGTCAATAAACAACTCTACAGCATACAATCCTGGTGAATTAAAATTACGAACCACAGAAAGGGAGATCGCTTCTGCTTTCCACAATACCTCCTGAGATATATCTGCCGGGCAAATTTGGAAATCAAGTAAATTCAAGTCCTTATTAAAAAGCATCTCCACTGGCGGATATAGGGCAGTTTTTCCATCCTTGCCAACCGCTATCATCATGGCGACTTCCTTTTTAATCTTTATTTTTTTCTCCAGCACACTGTGTTCATCAAACCCAAAATGTGAAGTGGAAAGATCTTCTATGATTTGAACCCCCTTGCCATCATAGCCACCGGTTGCCAGCTTCTGCACGCCAGGTAAAAGATGAGGCCATTCACTAATTTCCTGGTTAGATTGTAGTATGGTAAACTCCGCTGTAGGAATACCATGTTCGTGATAGTATTGCTTCTGTAATACTTTATTTTTGATGGTACGCAACACGGATGGCTTCGGAAAAATCTTTACTCCTTCCTGTTCTAACCTCTCCAGGGCCTCCACGTTCACATTTTCAATTTCAATAGTAATGGCATCCAGGTTTTTTCCGAATTTGTAAACTGTTTCATAATCGCGGATGTCTCCTTTAATAAAATATCTGCACAGGTGCGCTGCCGGGCAGTTATCGTCGTTTTCCAAAACATGAGTTTCTACAGGGTAATTCGCTGCAGCTTGCAACAGCATCCTGCCTAATTGTCCACCGCCTAAAATTCCTACTCTTTGCATCCGGCAAAAGTAAGTACGATTTACGAAGTAAGAAGTATGATCTCGTAAGAAGAAACACGGATTTGGTAAATTACTTTCGAAACTGCATGCTTTTTGTACAATTTTAAATAACCTCTTCAAAAATAATAATATGTCAACCATTGCCCATCCCCAAAAGAATATTACAGCCCAAACAGACTTCCTGCCATTGGAAGGAACTGATTTTGTTGAATTTTATGTTGGCAATGCCAAACAGGCTGCACATTATTATATGTCTGCTTTCGGTTTTCAGGCACTTGCCTATGCCGGACCGGAAACGGGTGTGAAAGAAAAAGCTAGCTATGTATTGCATCAGCATAAATTGACATTTGTTCTCACAACTCCGATACGACCTGATAACGACATAGCGGATCATATTTATAAACATGGCGACGGTGTTAAATTCCTGGCGTTGCGGGTAAACGATGCATCAGACGCCTGGCTGCAAACAACAAAACGCGGAGCCAAAAGTTATTTGGAGCCGAAGAGAATGACAGATGAGGGAGGTGAGGTGGTCATGAGCGGCATCCATACCTATGGTGATACTGTCCACTTATTTGTAGAACGAAAGAATTATAACGGAGTGTTTATGCCTGGTTACCGGAAATGGGAGAATGAATATTTTAAACCTGAATCAACCGGGCTCCTCTATGTTGACCATTGCGTAGGCAATGTGGGGTGGAACCAAATGAATGTATGGGTAAAATTTTATGGAGATGTGATGGGCTTTACAAATATTTTATCTTTTGATGATAAAGACATTTCCACTGAATACTCAGCCCTGATGAGTAAAGTAATGAGCAGCGGTAACGGCTATGTAAAATTTCCGATCAATGAACCAGCTGAAGGTAAAAAGAAGTCACAGGTAGAAGAATACCTGGAGTTTTACAATGGGGAAGGGGTACAACACGTAGCCATGGCAACCAATAATATCATTCATACTGTTTCACAATTAAGAAGCAGGGGTGTTGAGTTTCTCA
>CBKWHA010000326.1:0-5120 GCA_966674115.1 uncultured Chitinophagaceae bacterium | reverse complement strand
CCAATACTTCACAATTCTCACACTTGCATCTTTATCTCTCGCAGGTTGTGGAATCCTTGGTAACAAAGACAGAGGTGGCAGCTTACCCAATGACGGTCAATTGCACGGTATTGCACCGGGTAGCCGTTATACGCTTCCAAAACCTCCGGGAATGGTGTACATTCCTCAAGGAACATTCCACATGGGTCCAAGCGATGAAGATCCATCTTATGCATTTAGTGCCCGTAACCGTTCCATTTCCATCAGTGGATTCTGGATGGATGCTACTGAAATCACCAACAATGAATATCGTCAATTCGTTTGGTGGGTAAGAGACTCAGTTGCTGCCAAAAAACTCGGTTACGTAAAAAGCGGCGCAGATGGAAACGAGTACGTAGATTGGGCAAAGATGAAAAACCTGAAATGGGGCGACCCGAAGGTTGTGGAACAATTAAGTTCTACGGATCTCATCTTGTCCCCGGAAGATCGCGTATTCGGTAAAAAGGAAATTGACGCTTCCAAGCTGATCTACCACTCAGAAACGTTTGATCTGAAAGAAGCGGCCAAAAGAGAAAACGCCGGCAAGCCACGTTCGCAGTTTATTGTAAAATCAGATGTCAAAATTTATCCCGACACGTTAGTTTGGATTCGCGACTTCTCTTATTCTTACAATGAACCGATGACCAAGCGCTATTTTTCACACCCTGCCTTCGGCAATTATCCGGTAGTAGGTGTAAACTGGAAACAGGCGGCTGCTTTCTGCGAATGGAGAACACACTACCTAAATTCTTACCTGGATGGAAAGAAGAGACCCCAGGAATCTGATTTCCGCTTACCAACAGAAGCCCAGTGGGAATACGCTGCACGTGGTGGCCGTTCGCAATCTATGTTTCCATGGGGTAACTATTACCTGAGAAACAAAAAGGGTTGTTTACTGGCCAACTTTAAGCCTGGACGTGGTAATTACCCTGAAGATGGCGGCTTCTACACTGTACGTGCCGATGCATACTGGCCAAATGATTTCGGTTTGTATTGCATGTCTGGTAACGTAGCAGAGTGGACTTCTTCCATCTATTACGAAGGATCTTACACCTTCCAGCACGATATGAACCCTGATGTTCGCTGGAATGCTAAAGATTCTGATCCTCCAAAAATGAAACGCAAGGTACTTCGTGGCGGTAGCTGGAAAGATGTAGGTTATTACCTGCAAACCGGTACCCGTACGTACGAATACCAAGACTCCACCAAATCGTATATCGGTTTCCGTACCGTTATTGACTTACCGGCTCAGGCTAAAAAATAATGATTTACAGATAGCATAATATTTTGAAGCAGCTTGCATTACAAGCTGCTTCCTTATCCTCCTTTTCAAAATTGATTAACCACAACAACTATTTTTTAAAATCACAGTATTATGGCAGCTGCTATTCCTCCAAAAGTTAGTAAAATCGTCGACGTATTCGTATCTATTGCTGCGGCAATCGTTATATGGGGTGCTTTACGTAAAATTCTTCACGCTCCAGATGCAGATATCTGGTTGAAGATAGGTCTCACAACAGAAGCATTGGTATTCCTTGTATATGGTGTTCTTTATTTGCGCTATCCGGCAGTTGCAGAGTCACACGGCGCGGCTGCTGCTCCTGCACCTCATGCATTAGGTGCGATGGACAAAGCCTTGATGGATGCAGATATTACCCCGGCAAACCTGAACAGGCTTGGTGAAGGCTTCAAAAAGTTAAACACTACTATCTCCAACATGAATGATATTACCGATGTTGTTGCTGCAACCGGTGACTATACTGCCAGAACAAGAGAAGTGACACAAGCTTTGTCTCAGGTTAAAGACGCTTATGTAGGCGCAGCAAATTCCGTAGGTGCCTTCAATGCTGCTTCTGACAGTGCAAGAATATTTCATGAGCAAATCCAGGTACTGACCAAAAATCTTTCTTCTTTAAATACCATTTATGAGTTGGAATTGCAGGAAAGCAACAACCACCTGAAAACCCTGAATGGTTTTTATGGAAGAATGGCAGAGGCTTCAAACGCTATGTTGAATAGTGCTGAAGATGCCAAGCGTGTACAGGAGCAAATTGGTTCACTCGCAAACAACCTAGGTAAGCTGAACAGCATTTATGGAAATATGCTGACTGCTATGCAGGGCCGCTAAGAATATTCGATGCGTCAAAGGCTGGCGAGTATACTTTTTGTTAGCCTTTGACGTTTATATGAAAGACCTAAATCGTAAATCCAAAATCGTAAAAGAAAATAGATTATGGCACTACCCGCAGAGCCACGGCAGAAGATGATCAACCTGATGTATCTGGTGTTAACAGCCCTGTTAGCACTGAATGTATCAGCAGAAATCCTGAATGCTTTTAAGACCGTTGAAAGAAGCTTAACGACGACGAATACAACTATTAATAATTCTACTGAAACGATTCTTGCGTCCTTACAAGAAAAAATGGGCCAAGCAGAAACAGCAGAAAAAGCAAAAGCCTGGTATCCTAAAGCTCAAAAGGCTCAACAATTAACAAAAAACCTGAATGACTACATAAACGGGCTGAAAGGCCAGATCATGAAGGAAGCTGACTTCGATCCTGCCAGGAAAGGAGACTCGACTTTTAAAGAAGATAACCAGGATATAGCCACACGCATTATGGTAGAGCAAGGGAAAGGTAAGGAACTTTACAACATGCTTGTTCAGTACAAAAAAGACATGATTGCTATTGACCCTTCATTGGGTAGCCAGGTTGAGTCTTACTTAAGACAAATCGACTTAAACCCCCCACCTACTTCACATGCGGCAAACGATAGCTGGGAATCTGCTTATTTCAGAATGGTTCCAACGGTGGCTGCAACTACCATGCTCAGCAAATTTCAGAATGACGTAAAAACAGCTGAAAACCGTGTTGTTGCATTATTCCATGAGCAGGTAGGAAAAGTAGCTGTTCGGTTTGACACCTATGCGGCTATCATTGGACAAAGCTCTAATTATGTAATGCCAGGGCAGGAAATAGAAATCACGGCTGGGGTTGGTGCTTTTAGTAAAGCCGCTCAACCACAAATTACCATTAATGGTAGTGGCGCCTCAATAGGAGAAGACGGCGCTGCGCGGGCTAAATTCGCTGCAGGTACCGTTGGTCAACACTCCATTCCTGTAAATATTACCTATACAGACCAGGAAGGGAAAAAACAAACCATCACCAAGACCATTGAATATACTGTAGGCCAGGCCAATGCTTCGATAGCACTGGATAAGATGAACGTACTGTACATTGGCGTTGATAACCCGATTACTATTGCTGCCAGTGGTGGTGGCGATGATAAAGTGCAGGCTACCATTAGCGGCGGCGGTGGCTCTCTTACAAGGGTAGGGGCCGGTAAGTATATTGCCAAAGTAAATTCTATTACGGATAATTGCACTATTACAGTGTCGGTAGACGGTAAAGTTGCAGGAGCCTCTGCGTTCCGTGTTCGTACTATTCCTGATCCTGTAGCTACCGTGGGTGGTGAGCCGAGTGGTGCGAATGTCGCTGCTGGTGCTTTTAAAGCGCAAGCAGGAGTGGGAGCCTATGTTAAAGACTTCCCCTTTGATCTACAGTACCGTGTGGCTAGTTTTACGCTGACTGCTGATACAGATGATGGCGATATTGTGGAAGCCGCTTGTACAGGAAATACATGGAGCGCCCAGGCACAGCAAATAATCAGAGGCTTAAAAGCAGGCAAGCTGGTAACTATCGACAACATCAGGGCGATTGGTCCCGATGGAAGAAACCGGAGATTGCCTTCATTAGTATATTATATCAAATAAATCTTTTCAAGCATGAAAAGCCCTATTGTAAAAAGTTGCTTTATAGTCTTGCTCGCCGCATTGGCAATATCGGATGCAGAAGCACAGCGTTCCAGCCGTAGAAGAAATGCAGCCAATGATAACGCAGCACAACAGCAGCCTGCAGGCAACCAACAGCAAGAGCAAACAAATAATACAGCAGCGCCTTCCGATTATAACCCGTATGGCAATATTCCCATTCTTGCAGATAGCACTGCGGGATATAGTGATTCTGTAACCAGGAAGTCAATGCGTCCGGATGCTGCTTTCGATAAAAGCTTTATCAATGAGCGTACACCCCTGCCTTATGAGCATTTGCGCTGGGATGATGCCTTGTTTGCAGAAAAGGTTTGGAGAGAAATTGATCTTCGTGAAAAAATGAACATGCCTTTTCGCTATGAGTCTGAAGACGATAATGGCGATCAGCGTTTTATCAGCATCTTGTTGAAAGCAGTAAGGTCTGGTGAGGTAACCTCCTTCCAGGATGACCGGTTTACTACACCGGTTGATTCGGCTGGCGTTCAGGGTTTGACCGCTGGCGGTCCTGCCGATACCGTAGCAGTTCGTGATGTAAACGATCCTAATAAAATAGTGGCTTATCGTGTTACACAAGCCAGCTTTGATCCTAACTCTGTAATGAAGCTGAGGGTTAAAGAAGAGTGGGTGTTCGACCGCGAAGCAAGCCGCATGTTTGTACGTATCATTGGAATAGCTCCTTTAAAGACTTTATACCTGCCTAATGGCCAGGAGAGAGGTTCTACTCCAATGTTCTGGGTTTATTATCCTGATCTTCGCCCTACTTTGGCCAAGTACGAAGTCTATAATCCAAAAAACATGGGTATGGGCCGCATGACATGGGAAGAGCTTTTTGAAAGCCGGATGTTCAGCAGCTACGTAATAAAATCCACTTTGGATAATCCTGGCAATAAAACAATACGCCAGGTAATTAAAGACCCGATCCTCGCTTTGCTTGAAGGAGATAATATTAAAGAACGAATTTTCAACTACGAGCAGGACCTCTGGTCTTATTAATAAACTTTCTAAACTTATACAATGCCGGTTTCAACAACCGGCATTTTTATTTGCTAAAACCCCGTGGAAAATTTTATTGAAAAATGTGAGGATTACTTATAAAAATGCATGGGATTATTGTACTTTTACCTCGGTTTTTCATAGGATATTGGATTTTAAAAACGGGGCTGGATTTCTATCCAGGCCCCTTTTTTTTACCTGGGTATCCCAGTTTGAAAAAGCTTATTCAATCTCTGTAATAAGGAAGTAATATTTGATTTTATTTAATCAGAGGTTGGAG
>CBKWHA010000325.1:0-5159 GCA_966674115.1 uncultured Chitinophagaceae bacterium | reverse complement strand
GCTTCGAAAGTTGCTCTCAAGCCGCCGCTGGGGAAAGAAGAGGCATCAGGCTCCTGTTGGATCAACGCATCACCATCAAACTGCTCAATAGGAGTGCCATCACTTTTCAGCGTAAAGAAAGAGTCATGTTTTTCAGCCGTAGTTCCAGTTAAAGGCTGGAACCAGTGCGTATAGTGGGTAACTCCTTTGCTTTCAGCCCAGGCACGCACACCATTGGCGATCTGATTAGCCATAGAGCGATCAATTTTCTGGCCGGCTTTTATAGAAGCCATCAGACTCTTGTATGCTTCATCGCTCAGGAATTGCCTGGCAACTTGATGGGTAAATACGTTTTCTGCAAATAAAGCAGTGATCTTTGTTTTAGCAGCGCCATTGGTAGGCTCTACCAGGGACTCCAAGGTTTGCTCGGAAAGGTTGTTTAGGGCTTGAAATCGCAACGACATAATTAAAGTTTTGGACAAAGAAAAAGATTGCTGTTGAAATACAGAAAACTTTTTTGAAATCTGTTCAAAATCTCCTAATCATTAACAAAATAGAGAGGTTTGTGCCTGTGCTGAGCAATAAATTGATGCTCAAACAGAAAAAATTAAACATTCTTTTCATTTGTAATATTATTCAGCAGGAAGTGTTGAATTTTCCTCCAATTGATCGAAGCCATCATCGGTATCACCAGTAGTGGAAGAACAATACTTCTGTACCGTACAATAGCGCCTAAAAAATGCACGGTATACCCTATGCTCATCAAAACTGAAAAGGAGAAAAAGAGGCAGAAAAGCAAAACAGGTTTTAAACGGATACCTGGCTGCCTCCATAGCAGGAATATTAAAAAGAAAAGCAACAATAAATTGATCTCTGCTGCTGCGGCCAGGGAAAGAATATGTCTTACATCAGAGGGGTAGGGTCTTATGGTTGAGAGCAGGAATGCTTGGGGTATATTTTGTATAAAACTTACTGTATTGGGTTGTAATTGATCTATGGCTACCGCCGACCCCCCGGTTAGCGTTAAAAAAGCTTGTTGCCTGTCTACAACAGATTGGGGTAAGTCGAGGTGCGGATGTATGTATTTGGCTGTAAAAAATATAAGGGTACAGAGAAGGTATATGGCAGTGAATATCAAAACAGGACGCTTATCGTATTTATGTGCAAGCGACCAGGCAACGCAGGCAGGGATGAGGAACAATACCAGGAAATTTCGCAATACAAGTATGAGCAGGAGGCTCGCAACGATGATGGTCCAACGCCGGAGTGTAAACCGTTTTTGTTGCAAACCAAAATAAAAACAGTAAATAATAAGAGCCAGCCCCGTAAAGACCAATCCGTCTTTATGAATACCACTGGTCCAGTAAATAAAAGAAGGAAGCAGGAAAGTTGATAATAATATGGTCAGCTTTTTATTAGGAAATACATCTGCCATTACCCTGTAGATGGCAATAGGGCCGGCCAGTGTAAGAAAAGAATAGAAAATGACATTGATATAATAATTGCCTCCACTGAACACATCGAAAACAGCCAATACCTTACTGTAAAAGTTGGCATCAAGATCGTTCCACCACGAGTTTTCAACAGAAAGGAATTTGCCGTATTTATTTTCAGTATAGCCACTCCGGAATAGTGAAACAACAAATTCAACGGGGTCGGATAACAGTAATTTCTTCTCCTCCAGCCCCATATGATGAAAAGCCCAGGTGTCTCTTTGATTATAATATACTCCAATCCAGCCGTAGAATATACCAATGATCACCTTGAACAGAAACACGGTAATCAAAAGGGGATGGGTCAACCCGGATCGCGTGTAGAATTTAATTCTTGTAACCAGCCAGGCAAACAAAAACAAATAGGCGGCAAAAAGCAGATGATCCAAGCAGTAGGGTTTAAAAGACGCAAAACTAAGTCTTAACCCGTAAACCCCTAACTATAAACTTCCACCCCACTAATTCTCCACCGCTCACCCCTCATTACTCATCATTGATCACTCATTCTACTCCCTCATTGCCCATTGCTTATTGCCAATTGCTAATTATCTAATTCCCCTTTACACTACCTTTGCGCCTTTCAAAGCAAAATCATGGAAGTAACCGTTAAAACAGCCGAGCAGCTTCGTATTACTGCCGAAGAGTTTGAAATGATCAAGCAGAAATTGGGCAGAACCCCCAATTTTAATGAATTATGCGCCTTTTCCGGAATGTGGAGTGAACACTGCAGCTATAAAAATTCGATCAAATGGCTCAAAACCCTCCCCCGCGAAGGTGGCAGAATGCTGGTAAAAGCTGGTGAAGAGAATGCTGGACTGATGGACATCGGTGACAACTATGGTGTTGTATTTAAAATAGAATCGCACAACCACCCCTCGGCTATTGAGCCTTTCCAGGGTGCGGCCACTGGAGTTGGTGGTATCCACCGCGATATCTTTACCATGGGTGCCCGGCCTATTGCGGCGCTCAACTCTCTGCGCTTCGGAAAACTTTCCGAAGAGAAAACACAGCATTTGCTGGCCGGAGTAGTACATGGCATAGGTCATTATGGCAATTGCTTTGGTGTTCCTACCGTTGGCGGTGAGATCTATTTCGAAGAATGTTATCATACCAACCCTTTGGTGAATGCCATGAGTGTGGGTATTGTAAAGGCAGGAAAAACCGTTTCTGCTACTGCCGAAGGAATCGGCAACCCTGTAATTTATGTAGGTAGTGCCACCGGTAAAGATGGTATTGGCGGTGCTTCTTTTGCTTCTGCTGATATTACATCTGAAAGCGTTGAAGAATTACCTGCCGTTCAGGTGGGCGATCCTTTCCAGGAAAAGAAGTTACTCGAAGCCTGCCTGGAAGTGATTGAGACCGGCGCTGTGGTGGGCATGCAAGATATGGGTGCTGCGGGCATTATCTGCTCTACAGCCGAAATGAGTGCCAAGGGTAATGTAGGTATGCGCATCGACCTGGACAAAGTGCCTATGCGCCAGCAAAACATGAAGGCCTGGGAATTGCTGTTGAGTGAAAGCCAGGAGCGCATGTTGCTCGTTGCCGAAAAAGGCCGCGAAGAAGAAGTAAAGAAAGTATTTGATAAATGGGATCTGCCCAGCGCAGTTATTGGTGAAGTAACTGAAGATGGGCTCTTAAGTTTTTACATGTATGGCGAGTTGGAGGCCCAAATCCCAGCCCAGGAATTGGTGCTTGGCGGGGGCGCTCCGCAATACGACAGGAAGTACGAACGTCCTGCCTACTTTGATGCCATTGAGCAGTTCAATCCGGAAAGCATTGCCGTACCAGAAGATCTGAAATCAGTAGCGGATCAGTTGGTTCAACTACCTTCCATCGCCAACAAACGCTGGATCTACAACCAATATGACAGTATGGTAGGAACAGTGAATGCATCTACCAACGCACCAACTGATGCAGCCATAGTATTGGTGAAAGAAACCGGTAAAGGTTTGGCAGTGACAGTTGACTGCAACAGCCGTTATGTATATGCCGATCCTTACAAAGGCGCTATGATTGCCGTATCCGAAGCCGCTCGTAACATTGTTTGTACAGGTGGCCAACCGTTGGGTGTTACCAATTGTCTCAATTTCGGTAATCCTTACGATCCACAGGTATATTACCAGTTCGTACATGCTATTAAAGGCATGGGCGAAGCCTGCCGTAAGTTTGATACGCCTGTAACTGGTGGTAACGTTAGCTTCTACAACCAGAACCCCGAAGGACCAGTTTATCCAACACCTACAATAGGTATGGTGGGATTGATCGACGACCTGAAAAAAACAATGAGTCTCGGCTTTAAGAACGAAGACGACATCATCTTTGTGTTGGGCAACCTGAATAACGATATCAACAGCTCCGAATACCTGCAAAAGGTATGTGGTGTTGAGTTTTCACCGGCCCCGTACTTTGATCTCGAAGAAGAATTCCAGTTACAGCAAAAAGTAAAAGAACTGATCGATGCCGGCGCCATTGCATCTGCCCATGATATCAGTGAAGGTGGCTTATTAATTAATTTGTTGGAATCAGGCTTCGTCAACGAATTAGGTTTCGCTATTAACTTCCCATACAACCTGCGTAAAGATGCTTTCCTGTTTGGAGAAGCCCAAAGCAGGGTAGTGGTTACCGTAAGTGCAAATAAAGTAGATGCTTTCAAGAGCATCTTGGGCGATTTTCCTGCTGCTGAAATAGGAGTGGTAACAGGAAAGTATGTGCGCGTTCATGGAGAAGACTGGGGCCATATCAACGACTGGAAAGAGAAATACAACAACGCCATTGGCAATATGTTGTCAAAAGAAGAATCGCTGGACGCCCTGACAACTATTTAGAATAAGCTCATTTTCAAATTTTCAAATTCTCTCATTTGATCTCATGTCCAAAAAAATTGCCGTTATCGGTGGCGGAAACTTAGGTTCCGCCATTGTAGAAGGAATATTAAATAGTGGCTTTTCCAAAGCAGAAGATATAATAGTTACAAAAAGAAACATCGCTACACTCACCTCTTTAAAAGAAAGAGGTGTGAAAGTGATTGCTGATAACAATACGGCCGTCCGCGATGCTGAAATTGTGATCCTGGCCATCAAACCTTTTCAAACCAAAGATGTACTGGAAGCTATAGCCAAAGACCTGACATCAAAGCATATCCTGATTTCTGTGGTTACTGGTATATATATAAAGGACATGCAGGAAGTGATCAAGAAGAAAATGCCCATCTTCCGTGCCATGCCCAATACAGCTATTGCTATCCGGGAAAGTATGACCTGTTTAAGCAGTGCCAATGCTACCGAAGAACAGGTAGACCTAGTGAAAGATCTTTTCTGCACCGTGGGCAAAGTGGCTGTTATCGAAGAAAAGTTGATGGATGCAGCTACAGTCTTGGGCGCCTGTGGCACTGCTTATGCCATGCGTTATGTTCGCGCAAACATCCAGGGAGGCATTGAAATAGGCTTTGACGCCGCTACTGCCAGCCTGATCGCAGCCCAAACTGTTAAAGGCGCCGCCGAATTGCTGTTGCAAAAAGGTACCCACCCTGAGCAGGAGATCGACAAAGTAACAACCCCCAAAGGTTGTACCATTGCCGGCCTCAACGAAATGGAGCACCAGGGTTTTAGCTCCTCACTCATCAAAGGTATTGCCACCAGCTACGAAAAAATAATCAAAGGCTAAAACTAGGTACGAGGTACGAGGTTA
>CBKWHA010000324.1:0-5164 GCA_966674115.1 uncultured Chitinophagaceae bacterium | reverse complement strand
TGAAACACTCAATACTGCCGGTGTTGCCCCCTTACTATGTGCCGGAATTACAGCTTATTCCCCGCTCAAGCATTGGAAGATTGGCAAAGGACATAAAGTAGCCATATTGGGATTAGGTGGCCTGGGACACATGACTGTAAAGTTTGCAGTCTCCTTTGGAGCGGAAGTAACCGTATTGAGCGGCTCACCCACTAAAAGGGAAAGTGCATTGGCCTTAGGAGCACATCACTTTGTACTGACAACAAACGAGGGGGAAAGAAAGGCCGTTGCTTCAAGCTTTGACTTCCTCATTGATACAGTTTCCGGAAAACATGACTATAATAGGTATCTGGGCTTACTAAAAAAAGATGGGACGATGATTGTCTTAGGCGTGCCCCCTGAAACTCCTCAATTAGCCGCTTTTCAGTTTATTGCAAAAAGAAGGAAAATAGCTGGATCGCTAATTGGCAGTATTGCTGAAACCCAGGAAATGCTCGACTACTGCGCTGAAAAAAATATTACGGCGGAAGTTGAAGTCATTGCTCCTGATTATATCAATAAAGCATTTGAAAGAACCCTGGAAGGTGATGTGCATTATCGGTTTGTGATTGATATGGCACGTCTGTAATTATTCATTGTAAAATAAAATAGGAAAATAAATGAAACAGGCATTAATCGTAGGAGGTTCTACCGGGATGGGAAAAGCCACGGCAGAAATCCTCTTAGAACAAGGAAATGAAGTAGCCATCGTGGCAAGAAATGCTGCAGAATTAGTTAACGTTGAAAAAGAATTATCTGCGATAGGTAAGGTGAAAGTGTATGCTCTTGACCTAAGCAATATGGAGGATGTAAAATCTTTCAGCAAAAAAATTGCGCGTGAATTACCCAACCTGAAGTACCTGGTAAATGCAGCAGGTTATTTCAAACCAAAAACATTTCTTGAACATACCGAGGAGGATTATGACATTTATCATGCCTTCAACAAAGCTTTCTTTTTTATTATACAATCGGCAGCGGAAGTAATGAAATCCAATGGCGGTGGCTCAATCGTTAATATAGGTTCTATGTGGGCGAAACAATCCATCAAGGCAACGCCTTCATCTGCCTATTCTATGGCGAAAGCAGGCCTCCATAGTCTTACACAGCACCTCGCCATGGAACTTGCAGATTTCAACATAAGGGTAAATGCGGTATCCCCTGCAGTAGTAGTAACGCCTATTTATGGTTCATTCATTGACAGGGATAAAATTAAGGAGACCCTCCAGGGCTTCAATTCATTCCATCCTATTGGAAGGGTTGGAACACCTGAAGACATCGCCAAGACTATTACCTTCCTTTTATCGGATGAAAGCAGTTGGGTGACCGGTTCGATATGGGATATTGATGGTGGCGTGATGTCAGGCAGAAACTAAATATAAGCCCACTCATGTTAACTTTCACGCTACTTGGTGTAGAACATGTCTCATCATGAAACCCAACTTAGATGAGGTCGTTAAAAAATATGGAGATGAAATTTTTATCAACGAATTGACATTGACCAAAATAGGGAATTGGCCGAACTGTGATGCACAGAGGTATTTTTCCTCAAAAAAATACTTTTTATTTTCTTTTATAGGACAAATTGAGGTAAAACTTCACTTCGGAAAAAAGTTCAAGGAAATACCTGCAGAAGATGCTCTATTGGATTCTATAGTTATAACTACAGCGATAAAGCTTTAACACCAGTTCAAACTGGTACGCTATCAAATTTGAATCAACCGCTTCATGTTTCAATGACCAATTGATTAAACTAACCCCCTAAGGATTTCAACACTTCTTGTCAGCTCTTTTTTTATAGATGATGCAAAACCAGGCCTCACCGCATTTGTATTAAAGTTGGGGCATTCATGTACTTTGCTGTAAGACAAGGATAAACCCTCTTCCACCTAATGTTTTTAGTTCATGATCACCGACATGCGGGAATATGAATGTACCGCGGCCAAAATTTGTTTTAAAATTGAACAACTCACTTTTTAGGAGTTTGTCTATGAATATAATTCAATTGGGATATAGATTTGTAACAATTTAATCAACATCCATACGATAAAGGGTTTTATGAACAATATTATCTGGAACAGTGGAAGCGCCTCTCTGACAAATCAAAAACTTAATGTCAATTCTCCGACCTTTTCCACAATAAAATAATAGGAATGAACTGGATTATTTTAATTATAGCAGGCTTATTTGAAGTAGCCTTTGCGTTCTGTTTAGGAAAAGCAAAAGCCACCACAGGAAACGAAATGTATATATGGTATGCAGGTTTTTTTGTTGCCCTTGGTATCAGCATGGGACTTTTAATGAAAGCTACTCAGACTTTACCAATTGGAACCGCTTATGCCGTATGGACAGGAATTGGAGCAGTCGGAACTGTTTTGGCAGGGATTCTTGTGTTTCAAGAACCTGCAACCTTTCTACGGTTACTTTTCCTTACCACTTTAATAGGCTCTATTATCGGTTTAAAAGTAGTGTCGCACTAAAATTAAAAAATATGGAAAACATAGAAATAAAAAGAGTCACTCTAGAAAACATCGACCAATTGCAGAAAATTGGCAAACAAACCTTTTTTGAAACTTTTTCAGCAGGAAACACTGAAGAAAACATGACAAATTATATGGAAGAGGGCTTTTCCTTAGAAAAATTGACTGCCGAAATTAATAACAAAAACTCAGAGTTTTATTTTGCAGTACTTGATGGAAATATAATTGGTTATTTAAAACTGAACTTTGGACCATCTCAAACAGAATTAAAAGATGACAAAGTGTTCTAGCCCCCAGGTTGATGTGGGCAAGGATAAAATACTTGCTTGGCAGAAAAGGGAGGCGCTAAGTATTGTTACTGTCATTGTTTTTCAAATAAACAATTAAATGCTGCCAGTTGACCAAGAGGCTGTTTAAATTTTTGTAGTCAGGAAAAAGTAAAGGGTTGAACGACACAAAGCTCATCGGAATTAAGAGAAAATATTTGTTTGCAACATATAGCCTACTTAAATTGTAGTCTAATACTCAATCTTTTCTACCCACCTTTAGATCATACCAACATGGCAACAAACAATGAATTCCTCCAAAAAGAAAACAGTCAAGTACATCAAGAGGTACTGAAGGCTAATGAACAATATGCTAGCACCTTTGGTGAAAATGCAAACCTTGGCTTGCCACCGGCAAGAAGGTTTGCCATACTTACTTGTATGGACGCCCGATTAGACCCAGCCAAATATGCTGGCCTCTCTGAGGGAGATGCACACGTGATTCGCAATGCAGGCGGCCGGGCCAGCGATGATGCCATTCGCTCACTCATTATCTCACACAAATTATTGGGCACACGTGAATGGTTTGTCATTCATCATACTGATTGTGGTATGCAACTGTTTACCGATGATATTATCCGTAAGCTCTTATCCAAAAGTTTAAAGACTGCAATTATTGATGAAAATGGTTGGAGAAATGTGGAGGAATCAGGCGGATCAAAGGAAGCCAACTTTATTTCTTTCCTTACATTTACAGACCTCAAACAAAGTGTTGTAGAAGATGTTCAGCGTATACGGAATCATCCATTAGTACCTAACGATATTCCCATTTATGGATATATCTATGATGTAAAGTCTGGTAAGCTGATTGAAGTGACCGAAGCTGCAGATTTTTGAAACAAGGTCAACTTTCTTGTGCAGCTGTTGTTCCATAAAATCAGCCAAATCAATGAATTCAACACCTACCGGCTGATCAAAATCTACGATATTGTCAATATCACTTGTCGCAGAACAATCATCTCTAACAATAGAGCCAAACAAACCAATTGTATGTATAAGGTTTTTTTAGGACTAGACACAATGTAGCTGTGATACCCTCGAACGCTGTGGGTATGTTAACCTTTTTACATATTATAGATGCGTTTGGTTTACTCAGTTATTTCGCCTATCTTTAAGTATACCTATTTGTCCTCCCTGTTATTAGCCCTATCTTTTTAATCCCATAGCAGCCAGTACAAGCAGAAAAATTACTCATTTAAACTTTATTGCTATGGCAAGAGTGTTTTCATTAGATTTTGAATATAAAGGTGAAACCTATACAGCTATTGTTACAATCACTAAAGATGATTCTGAACCTTCTATATCAGTTTATGTACCTGAAACAGAATTGCACAATATTTTGCCAGATGGAAAAATAATCCTTAGCAGCCAACAGAAACTTCAAGGGGAACCTTATATGACAGCACCTGTTCATGAGCTTCTTAATAGCATACTGTCAGCTGTTAAAGCTCATGAAGAAAACACTCCACCGGTAGGTTTGTGGTAAAATTAGTTTTTGATTTTGAACTCAAGAATACAGCTTCACTTTCCAATAGGGCCTCATTTGTGCCTACCTTAACGGTATGACATTTAGAGAGAAAGGCAGGGTTACGATCATATCTGAAATCGTGTAAGACCCGGCAAACAATCAGGCTATCATCTTTTCGAGCGTATTCTGAGGGAAAAAGAAGTTGGCTATATCAGAAATATAGACTTTGACAAATCAAAAGAACGAATGGAAAATTTATGGTGGGTGAAATTCCACGTAGCCGCCATTAGATTAGAAGAAAAGTACTTGATACTAATAGAGGAATAACCTTTAAATAATTATTTCTAAAGTTTTGCTATTCCCGTTATAAAGCAATTGCCAATCTCTAAAAAAGCCACAACCTAATATTAAATCATAGGGATAACTGCCAATAATTGGCTTTACTTGGATAAGCCCAAATTCGTTCCCCTGAATGGCTATGGCTGCATGATAAATTGAAGCAGGCTGCTTGCCATGAATAGGATGTACTGTATAGGCCTCACTGATTTTTTCCAATTTCAGCAATTCGATAAGATCAGGTCTAAGATATATTTCACCAGCACCAGTATCTATAATAGTCGGTGGTTTTATGGCAGTTCCATTAAACGGGTTACCGATATTTACATCTGGAATAGTTGGGAATCCGTATTGATCGGTTGAGCCATTTAATTTAATCATGAATGCTAAAATAAATATGCCTTGTTGTTAATGCAACTAGCAGGATTATTTTTCTTTTTTAAAAGAACGGCCAACTAAATGACCAACCAAATAAATTAAAAAAGCCTTAACATATTGATATTCAACACATTAAGGCTATATAATTGTGACCCTGTAGG
>CBKWHA010000323.1:0-5200 GCA_966674115.1 uncultured Chitinophagaceae bacterium | reverse complement strand
CTAATACCTGTATTTCATAGCCGCCATCGCCAGTGCCATACCCAGCTAAAAACACACCACTGTTGCCGCGTGCTTGCCCCTTACCAGTAATATTTTTGGGAGTGCGCCACTCCAGGTGCAACTGATAATCCATGAATTTTTGTTTGGTTTGAATGTTACCAGTACCTTTCTTAACAGTAATCACTCCGTCTTTTACCTTCCAGCTCGCAGGTCGGGTAGTATCACGGGAAGAAACCCATTGATTGAGATTTTTTCCATCAAACAGCATTATCGCATCGGATGGAGCTGCACTGAAGCTTTTTCCCGGATTAATTACTTTAGGTACCGGACTCCAGATCTCGGTATCTTCCGGCTTGGCTTTTTGAGCATTTGTTATCAATACAAATCCTATTAAAGCAGCAGTTATTAAGTATTTCATATGATCCTTTCGGTTTATTTTCTTTCGATTACTTATTCAATGAATTAATCCAAGCAGCTATTTTGCGGGCATCTCCTTTCGATACCTGCGGCATGGGAGGCATGGGCGTGGCATAATCCGGCCAGTTTTGTGGCTGAGGATTGTGAATTAGTTGTACAATCTTTTCAATGGAATACCTACGCTTAGCCACATCTCTAAAGGAAGGTCCTACCTGCTTTTTATCAGGGTTGTGGCAGGCCGAACAGGTATTCCGTATCAGCAGCGGCTTTATTTCATTGTATGTTGGCACTTTTGTAACGGTAGCTTTTGCAGCCACAGGGCCCTTTGCAGTTGCAGCTTTCTTTTCAGTTGTAGTAGTGGGTGCTTTTATTGTCTTTGCTGAATTTTTGGTGCTTACTTCACTCATAGAAAGCTTCGATCCTTCCGGTATGTTGTTCAGCGTATAGTAAGCAACCGGATGTACTAAAGAAAAGGAATGTTCCCGCTCCCGGATACCAGCAAGTGTAATGGTATGAATGTAATGCGGACGAAGGTTATCCACAAGGATTCTTGCTTTCATGCCATCCGCTGAAACCTTTACGCCCTTTACAGTACATTTTTGCTCATTTACAGGAGGACTGCCATACACAGAATGGTATTTATAGATGTAGCTTTCCACCGAATAGGAAGCCAGGTCTTCCGCCGTTTTTTTATCTGCGGGCTTGGTAAACTCAATTTCAAAGCCATCTGGCATGGCACGTACCGCTCTCATTTCAAAAGGAATGCGGCCATTCCAGACCAGGCGCTGAAGGCCCATGATGGCTTCACCGGCAGCCCCCCAGCCACGACTGGTTTCTCCGGCAAACAAAGAACCGTCTTCCCCCCACGCCAAACGAACAATACCAGACTGAAAACCACTTCTGAAATCAAAAGCAGCACCTTGATATTCTCCATTCACTTTTTCCATAAACACACGGCTGATTTTGCTTTGCCCCTGGTCGCCGACTAGCAGTTGACCAGCAAAAGGACCAAAGGTTCCTTTCGGGATCTTTACGATCTCAGAATTCGAAACACCTAAAATACCGTGTGGCAGCCAAACAGCCGGCAACTGTAATTCAGGTATTTCTTTCTTCATTTCAAACTCGGTTACAAACTTCTCGTTTACGATATTTTCTGGTTTAACCGGACGGCCGTTCTTATCCACTTCGTTACGGGGCTTTACTTTGGCAAAAATTTGTTCCTGCTTCAGTTTCACAGGAGAGTTTGGCAAGTTGGCCCAACGAAGCCCTGCCGGATGGCCGGCAAAACTTCCTTTTTTAATTTGAATGATACTGCCAGAACCTACCCAGTCGCCCTGGTTGTCGGTATAAAAGAGTTCGCCATCTATCATACTGATGCCACAAGGTGAACGCATGCCTGTAGCCCAAGGCTCCATACTACCGTCTTCCTGAATGCGCAATGTCCAGCCCCGCCAAGGCACAAAGCTTTGCGGATGCCACCATACTACATCAGGAAAGCCAAGATTTAATGTAACAAAGAATGAGCCGTCGGGGGCCAGCTTTGGCCCAAAGCTGTATTCATGATAATTGCCCGAAATAGGCCAGGCATAAACAGTTTCATACACTTCGGCCTTGCCATCTTTATTGTTGTCTATCAACTTGGTCAATTCGCCGCGCTGGGCACAGTAAAGAGCGCCGTCTTTATATTCCAGCCCCAGCACTTCGTGCAGGCCTGTGGCAAACTTTCTAAAATAAGGCCGTGGACTTGAAGGATTTTCCACAATATACACATCACCCCGGCGGGTAGTTACACCCAGATCGCCATTGGGCAACACCGCCAAACCGCCTACTTCCAGCATCAGCCCTTCGGGCACAGGAATACGCAAGATTTTAAAATAATCTTCTTCTGAGGCAGATTCTGCTTGCGCCCAGATTTTTTTGCTACAGCAGAACACTGTCAACACAACAAACAACAGTGCTGTTCTTGAATATATAATTTGCAGCATTGCTCTCATAATACACTTGAATTAAAATAGAATGGAATAAACCAGTTTGTTTTGAATGGGAATAATCAGTTCTTTCCGGCCCTCGGCTTCACGCACCAAAGGTTTGGCGCCGCCTGCTTCTTCGAGACGCACGTAATAAGTTTTGTCGTCAATTATGTAAAGACCATCCGAAGTGGTTTCAATGCTTTTTCCTTCAAACAGGCGTACAAATAAATTGTCAGTTGGATTTTGCACCGTGATTTCTCTGCGTATACCTTGTCCGCCTTCCAATACTCGAATGGCATCAGAAACCATTGCGCCATAAATCTGGTAGCGGAAAGTAGGCCGGTCATTTTCATCCAAAATATATCCTTTTGGCCGATAGCCGGAACCGGATGTATCTTTTACCCAAGCAGCCTGAGGTGAAGAAAGTTTTTCAATTCCCAATATTGGTTTTCCCAAATACAGCACCGAACCAGTTGGGCGGGAAGACCCGTCTCCCCTCTCATGCCACATAGCTGTAGCATCCAGAAATCCGCCTCGCCATAGCTGAACAATCATAGCATTATCCATATCATAAGTATAATGCACCTTCTCTACACTGCCTACATTTACGGAATGCACTACTCGGGGTCCGCCTGGCAAATCCATGAAGCTGCGCAAAATAGTGTTTACAGGAGCTTGCACCAGTATAGGATCTACTTGCTCGGCGACAATGCTGGCAGCAGCATCGCTGATCAGGTATTCGCGAATGCCGGGACCGGCTACGGCCAGTCCAAGGGAAGGCTTCGCCCAGTCTAAAAACTTGGAATATGACAATTCAAAGGGCAAATCTCCGGCGGGCAGTATGGCATTGGCTTTGCCATTCCGCTGTCCAAACGGTACAACTATATTTTTATTGATTTTCAGTAGCCCCATGCCGCCCGGAGCTCTTAAATTAAAAGTATAATCACCAGGCTCCTTTACTTTGAGCGTACCAGAATAATGAATCAGAAATTCATTGGGAATATCGCTTATATAAGGCGTAAGAATTGCAGAAGTGCCCTCTGCATTGGGAGACAGCTTTGCGTAATCGGGTTCTGCCTCATATTTTCCTTTATAAACCTTATAATTTAAACTAGTGAGTTCGGGACGGAGTTTGTTGAAAAGAGTGACTTGTATGTTACGAAAAGCCACCGCACCATGATCACCTTGAATGCGCAAAGGCCCAAAAGGTGCTTCCTCTCCCATCGCTCCACGGGTAGGACCGGAAAGTTCTACGTTTTCATGAATAGTGACTCCATTAAGTACTACGTTTAAAATTCTTGCATTGCCAATTTTTTTTCCGCTGGCATCAAAACGAGGCGCTTGGAAAGAAAACTTCAGGTGCTGCCAAAGGCCTGGAGCACGGCTTACATTCTGCCGCGGACCATACCCCTCAAAGCCTTCATTCCCTTGACCTCGGCTTTCGTCCCAGCGTTCATAAATGCCACCATTGTCGCCAGGCCTTGGGTTTTTAACGCCCCAGCTATCCAGCAATTGAATCTCATAACGGCCTTGTAAATAAATCCCGGAATTGGAGCCCTTGGCCATCATATAATCCAGCTCCAGGTCCAAATCACCATGATTGAAAGTGGTATATAGATCTGATCCGTGATTTTTTTCATTAGGCTGATTAATTAAAACGCCGCTTCCTGATGTTGGCTTAAGTACATTGGTTTCATTCAGACTGGCAGTTACATCTCCTGCCATGTGCCAGGTCGCACCCGGACTTTGGAAATGAGAAAGATCATTGAGCAATAGAGCAGATTGCGCATCCACAGAATGGCCAAAACCCAAACCAAAGGCAAATAACCACACAATCCGTCCCTTTAGCTTGTTGTCCACTTTTAAAACTTGCATTCGTGTCATGATTTTATTGAGATAATTTAGAAAATATTATAATGATCAATAAAAGAATGATAACATCCTGTTTATCTAAGAGATTTCATTATAAAAGCATCATTAGATGAAAACAAAACACCCAGGCCATCACCGAATATCCAATCAAGTGTTTAAATTTTTGCCTCGCCCTTAGGCTATATAATAAATATGTTTTTCTCATTAGCAATAATGGTTTTATCGGTTAATCATTAAAAAAATACTGATCATCCCCAAACATCAACATCGCTAAATGTTTTTAAGAATGATCAATACACAGTATATTGGATTGCTATATACTATTTAAAATCTTATTTCCTATTCCTTTCCCACGCCAGGACGCTGGCATCCAAGATGGCCGTGTCGACCTCTTTTACTGAAAAACAGCTTGATGTTGTTCCTACCCACCTTCTCGATGGTTTTGATATAAGGGCCAGGAAACGCATCAGCCTTGTTGAAGAAAATGGGAAAAAAGCCTAAGCAGAAAAGAAGTGTGTGAATCCACATAACAAAGCAATCATTTTTCATACAAAGTCAAAGTCTTGATTATTCGGACTCAAAACTAGAAATGTTGCTATTAAGACAGGGGGGCCAGATGTTGCAATCTAGGGTATAAAATGTTGCTCTGTCAATAAACTGCAGGGAACAGAACATGATTACAAAAGCCGCTACTGTATTGAGTTTCAGCGAATCTATTCATAAAGGTAACCGAATAAATTGCTTGATTTTGATGGGATTTCGAAGAGCTGAATTGCTCAATAAATTTACAAAATGAAAAGCACAAGTAATAGCAAATTGATTCAAATCTTATTTACTGCAATAGCTTTTACAAAGTATTCAAACGAGAATACTGTTGCTTTTGATAAATTTATACAAGAAGCATTTGCTCTTTTATTTACCGTTATAACAATTTATGTACT
>CBKWHA010000322.1:0-5263 GCA_966674115.1 uncultured Chitinophagaceae bacterium | reverse complement strand
CGGTTACAACCGCCCTTACAAACTGTCACCCCTCATCTTTGTATCAACAGGCAGCAGATCATTTGAGTTAGGCTTTTTGTAGTTGGTTAGCCAGCCACTTTTCAAAATTGATGGCTCCTAACTCTGCTTGTCCGGCTGGTACCAATGCCGTATGGGTAATCTCTCCGCCAAAGTACTCTGGCTTGCCGTTAGGTATCACTTTGCGTGGATCGTTTGTTTGTTGCAGGTAGCGGGCAACGATTTCATACATAGCAAAGCGGTCCGGGCCGGCTATTTCTATTTTGCCATTGATGGGAGCCGCCAGAGCATATTTGGCTACAAAGGAGGCCACATCATCGGAAGCAATGGGCTGGAATAGTACATCAGAAAGATGTACTTCATTTCCATCTGTAGCCTGGTTGGCGATGCCTGCCAGGAACTCTAAAAACTGGGTGCTGCGGATAATGGTATAGGGCACTCCTGATAGTTTGATCAGGTCTTCCTGAACTTTCTTGGCCCGCATATATCCCACGTTTTGCATGATGTCGACCCCAACAATGGAAAGCGCCAGGTGATGCTTTACACCGGCATTGATCTCCGCTGCCAACAGGTTGCGGCCTGCAGTCTGGAAAAATTCCATGACGGCCTTATCTTCAAAGGACGGAGAATTAGCCAGGTCAATAACGACATCTGTATTGCTCATAGCTTCAGCCAGGCCTTCTCCCGTGATGTTGTTAATACCTGTGGCCGGGGAGGCGGCAATCACCTGGTGCCCCTGTTGACGAAGATTAGCAACTACCTTGGTTCCGATGAGGCCTGTGCCTCCGATGACTACAATTTTCATAATTTGATTTTTTAATAGTGTTTGTCCTAAAGAGGCCAACGAAATGCCAATCAATCAAATTATTGATAGTCAATAAGATGGCTAAACGCAGTATTACTATTTTTCACTGTATTTCGTGAAAGCACGACCAGTTTCACTACATATAGGGAAGAGAAGGGCAGATGTATCGAAGATGATCAAAGGGCAAAATAATCAGCCTTTGTAATACCTAACTTTTTCATTTTGGAATGCAACGTATTGCCTGGAATATTCAATATTTCAGCAGCACCACCTGTACCTGAAATTTTGCCGGCGCAGCGTTTCAATGTCTCAATAATATAACCGCGTTCAACTTCTTCCAGCGAACGGTTTAATAGATATGCCTGCTCTTGCTTTTCTGCATCAGTATTCCTGGGTATATATACATCATCCAATATGCCGTCAGTAGCCAGTAATATGCTGCGTTCTATTAAATGTTCCAACTCTCTTACATTACCTGGCCAGGTGTAGCTGCGCAATTGCTGTATTACTTTTGGGGCAACCTTCCTGATTTTACGACCAGTATTCCTGCTGTATTTCTGTACAAAAAAATGGGTAAGTGCTTCAATATCTTCTGACCGGTCACGTAAAGGAGGCAAATAAATAGGAAATACATTCAAACGGAAATACAGATCCGGGCGAAAACGGCCGGCCTTTACTTCTTCTTCCAGGTTACGATTGGTTGCTGCAATTAACCGTACATCGATTTTTATTGTTTGTTTGCCTCCCACTCGTTCCAGTTCGCGCTCTTGGATTACGCGTAACAATTTTGCCTGTGCTTCCAACGGCATTTCGCCAATTTCGTCAAGGAATAAGGTACTATTATTGGCCAGTTCAAATTTACCTATGCGCCGGTCGATGGCCCCGGTAAAAGCACCCCGCTCATGACCGAACAATTCACTTTCAATAAGATTTGCCGGTAGTGCAGCACAGTTAACTTTCACCATCAGTTTATCTTTACGAGGCGATGCATTATGAATGGCCCTGGCAATCAGTTCCTTGCCGGTGCCGGTTTCACCCAACACCATCACGGTTGTATTGGAATCTGCTACCAGTGACATCAGGCGATATACCTTTTGCATCTGGTCACCGCTACCAATAATCTCTGAAAAATTATAAATGGTTTTGATCTGCTCTTTCAGGTAATCATTTTCTACTTCCAGTTGTTTTTTATAGGTCAGTAGTTTTTCATTGGCCTGTATATTGGCAATAGCAATAGATATCTGTGCACATATACCTTTCAATAGTAATTGGCTCAGCCGGTTTGCCAGCAACCAGATGGTGCCGATGTTTTTATCGCCTACCCGTAACGGCAGGCCGTACATATTTTTTAGCCCCGTTGTTTTCCATAGTTTGGCGTATTCGTTACCGCTTTTTAATTCTTCTTCCACATTAAATACCAACCCATACTTACTGGCCAGTACCTGCGCTGTATAGGTTTCTTCGATGGTGATCC
The DNA here is from genome assembly GCA_966674115.1 of uncultured Chitinophagaceae bacterium. Lineage (GTDB taxonomy): Bacteria > Bacteroidota > Bacteroidia > Chitinophagales > Chitinophagaceae > Flavisolibacter. Next base: position 2,966 of record CBKWHA010000322.1, on the reverse strand, counting down.
GGTTTGCCATCATTTTATCAAAATCCACTTTTGCTTTTTCAAACAATGTACGGTCATACATAAACGAGAACATGTGGATGCCGTCATCTTCTATTACCCGGATCATGGCGAGTTGTGTATGCAGCGTTTTATCCAGCACCCTGAAAATAGCAGTTTGCAGATCCAACTTCGTTCTTGCCTGTGTAATGTCATTGCTGAAGTCCAGCAGAAATGCCTGCTCTTCCTGTTTTTTACTGATTTGGTCATTGGCCATAATATTGGCTAGTGCAATGGATATTTGTGCACAAATACCTTGCAACAACTCGACATTGATCTCTTCAGTGTTCAGAAACAAAACGCCATGGTTCGTTTCTCCGTTACGCAACCGGATACCTACAAAGTTTTTGAATCCCATGTCCTTCCAATTCTGTAAATAGGTTGAAGTGATGCCGCGTTGTATTTCCCTGTCTACGTTAAACAATAAAGGGATGGAACTATTCAGTACACGGTTCTGCAATCCGTCGTTGATAGGATACCTGGCTTTCTCTAGTGCGCTCACAATCTTTGAATCGTGTTGTCTAATTCCAAGGTCGTAGACATAAGGACTCATGGTAGTGTTGTCTTCATTGATCCTGCGAATGACATAACCACTCTTCTGATTTAACTTGTTCATTGCAGTGCGAACGGCAAGGGAAAGTTCCTCTTTCGTTCTTACCGTTGCAATGTCGCTGCTAAAATCAAGAAGAAATGATTTTTCTTTTTCCTTTTTAAGTAGCTCCTCATTTTTGATAATATTGGATACGGCACTGGACAACTGAGGTGCGATGCCGTTCATAATATTCCTGAATTCATTGGTAAAACTGCCGACTTTGTCAGAATAGATATTAATAAAACCAAGCGGTATTTCAGCATTCAGGAGCTTTGTTATCAGAATTTCCCTGATTCCACCTTCATAATTCACTCTAAGGTAGGCAGGGCTTTGTGGTTGATCCATAACATCCTCCAGTAAAAAAGATATGGGACCTTCTGCTGACAGAGCAGTTTTGATGAAAGGTTCGTTCAATGGAAAGCGTAACTGGAAAAGTGGCTTATAACCTGGATGTGACCTTATGGGCGAGGTCTCAATATCATAAAGAAAGGCGCCATAGGTTTCGTCTTTATGGTCAATAAGCGCAATAAGAGCATGTGTAAAGTTATAAAGGCGTTTTAACCGCTTCGAAAAAAGTGCAATAAGATCCTTTTTGTCACGAACTCGGGTGAGATCATTCCCCAGTTCCAATAAGATCTTTCTTTCCTGTTGCAGTGTGGCCTTGGAAGGAGCGGGAGAATCGGGGTCCTTATCTTTTACCCTTTTCATGAAGGCAATTTATGTAAAATACGGTTTAGCAACGGAAATATTCGCCATGTGCCTGAACTGCATCCAGGCATTCTAGCCCTAAGCCGAGGGAGGGTGTGGCAATCGGGCAATTAAGGCAGTCCACCCGGTTTGGTGGGCAGCGCCTAATCCTTTACCCGTATCCCCATGAAAATATTCGTAAAACAAAAGGTGATCTTTAAAGTGCTCATCTCTTTGCAATTTCTGGGCATCTCCAAATACCGGACGCAGGCCTTCTTTATTTCGCTCAAAGAGCCGAAACACCCGTCGACATAGCTCATCGGCTACTTCATTCAAGCTCAGATACGCGCCCGATCCGGTGGGGCATTCCACTTTGAAGTCATCGCCGTAAAAGCTGTAATAACGTCGCAGGCTGGTGATCACCAGCGAGTTCATTGGGAGCCACACCGGCCCACGCCAGTTGCTGTTGCCACCAAACATATTGTTGTCGCTTTCCCCCGGCGTGTATTTCACTGTGAAGGCTTCAACTCCATCATGGAAGTCATAGGGATGCTGAAGGTGATATTTAGACAAAGAACGAATGCCGTATTCGCTTAAGAATTCCTTTTCGTCCAGCAGGCGTTCCAAAATCCTTTGCATTCGAAATCCACGCAGCAAGCTAAAGAGGTGCGTACCGTCTTTATTGACAGTTTCCCAATGCGACACCAGTTTGGCCAGTTCCGGCCGGTTCTCCTGAAACCATTTCTTACGTTTTTGAAAGGCTTCACTGCGCCGCAACTCTGTTTCCGGTATGGTTTGCACCACAAAAAGTGGGATCAGCCCTACAAGACTTCTGACCTTTAGCCGCATCGTCCTTCCTTGCGGCAAGAGTAAGTGGTCGTAGTAAAAGTGATCCTCCTCATCCCAGAGGTTTACCACTGCTTCATTCATTACACCCGCTATATAAAGAAAATGATCAAAAAAATTGGCAGAAATGTCGGGATATACCGGATTATGCGCAGACAGTTCTTGGGAAATCCGCAGCAGGTTGAGGGCATACATGGCCATCCAACTGGTGGCATCGGCCTGTTCCAAAGAGCCATGACCTTGCATGGGGGCATTCCGATCAATCACCCCAATGTTGTCCAGCCCTAAAAAACCACCTTCAAAAATATTTTTGCCTTGCTTATCCTTCCGGTTTACCCACCAGGTAAAGTTGAGCATGAGTTTATGGAAAACCTTTTCCAAAAACAGCAGATCGCCTTTACCCCCTTTGGCAGCTTTTTCGGCTTTGTAGATCTCCCAGGTAACAAAGGCATGAATTGGGGGATTACAGTCGCTGAAGTTCCATTCATAGGCGGGCAGCTGTCCGCTAGGGTGCATATACCACACCTTGGTCAGATACATAAGTTGGTTTTTGGCCTCTTCAAGGTCAACTATCGCCAACGCGTAGCATTGGAAGGCCATATCCCAGGCGGCAAACCAGGGAAACTCCCACTTATCCGGAACCGAAAGGACTTCTTTGGTGTGCAAGTGCTTCCACTCGGCATTTCTGGCTCCCAGTCGTTGCTGCGCAGGAGATAATTGCCCAGGATCGCCCTTGAGCCACTGTTGCACATCGTAATAATAAAACTGCTTGCTCCACAACAGCCCAGCCAAAGCCTGACGTTTG
>CBKWHA010000321.1:0-5281 GCA_966674115.1 uncultured Chitinophagaceae bacterium | reverse complement strand
CACTTCCGTAGTAACAATCGACTCAGGTCCTACTGCACGCTGTGTCAAAGAATTGCGGGCACTCCAGAAGTCTTTAGCTGGCAGCGATTGCAGGCGCAAATAACCTTTCCGCGCAGTAAGCGACCATTTACCATCCGCCGGCACATGATTCCACTGCCATATAGGCTTAAAAGTAAAACTAGAGAAATCATCACTTCTTTCATATGGAACCTTGGGCTCTGAACTAAATCCTGTATTAGGCTTTACCCATGTACGGGGCGAGCGGGTCAAATTGCCGGGCAAACCAAAATATGGCCAACCGTTTTGCCAGGTCACCGGTGACAAACACACCAACCGGCCAATAGAATTATGATCCATCATGGACCACCCCCACCATTCACCGGTTTGTGTCTGTACGATTCCGCCCTGGTGCATGGGAATACAACCTACAAAATTTTCTACAGGTGGAATAATGTTGAACGGAGGGCCATTCCTCGTGTCCCTTAATTGGTAGCCGGTGCCTATACCCAGGCTTTCTTCCGCACTCATCACGTTAACCTCATAAGGCCCTGTTGGCTTATCAGCACGCAGACACACCTGGTAACAAAGCGGATCATAATTGGTATTGGTGATGTAATACTTTCCATTGATCTTATAAAAATGACAGCCTTCGCCAGCTCCACTCCCCCTGGGTACGATCACTTGTTCTGTACCAGGTTTACTGTCAGTTAAATCCTCATTCAATTCCGCGATCTTTACTTCGTCATATCCCCATACCACATAGACCTTACCATCATCATCAAAAAGCACCGATAAGTCATGAAAAGATTGATTCATCTTGGTATGCGTCCACGGACCTCTTGGATCAGTTGCTGTATATAAATGCGTATTATACCTGTTTACATTGCTGAAGATGTAGAACTTGCCCTTATGATACCGGATACATGGAGCCCAAATACCCTGTCCATAAATATCCTTGCCATTCTCCAACCGGAACTCCGGACCAAAGTCAAGCTTGTCCGCAGCATAACACAAAAACTCCCAGTTCACCAGATCCTTTGAATGCAGCACAGGCAACCCAGGCATAGTATGCATAGTAGTACCGGTAAGATAATAATCATCCCCTACCCTGATCAGGTCAGGATCTGAAAATTCATCATAAAAAAGAGGATTGGTAAACGTACCGTTCCCATTATCCGAGGTCCAGGTCTTGCTTTTGACAAACTCATTTGGAGCATTATTGTCTTTCAATTTGATCTTTGAAACGGAAGACTTTTGTGCAAAAGTTAGTGTTGCAACACACAATAAGAGGACAAAGCTTAAAAACTGTAAAACATGGTAATTTCCCATTTGGGATTTCCACTTGGCAAAGCTTTCTTGAAGAAGATTCATGAGTATTTTCCCGGTTAATGATTTACTTTTCAAATGGCCGATCTACCTCCAAACCTACGAAATTAAATGTAAAAAACACGTTTATAAAAAACCAAAAGCTTGATACAAGTGGTTGCACCAAGCCATAACCACCAGCACCTTCCCACCCCAAAATAAAAACCTGGCAATACAGAATATTTTTTTCTAATTTCACCTATACTCCCAATCCACTAATCCTGTCAAATTCTTTACGGACCTTCCAATGGCTGCAAAATGCTTTATCTGCCGCCACAACCGTAAACCATTAAATAAAAAAACGAAAACTGTGGAAAATTAAAGCCAATAATTTTTCGTTTATGAATAACCACCCTGACAAGCTTTGGGAACGAAAATTGCTGAGTTATGACCAGTAGGTAAGTTCATCCTTATTATTTCTATCCAATTTTCTCCTATTGAAAAGCTGCTTACTATATAAAAACAACCATGCAGAATACCAAAGCCTTTTTTCTGACCCTTGCATGCCTGTTTATGTCCCTATGTTTATGGGCACAGCGTCCCCGTGCTAATTTCACATCTGATAAAACAAACGGATGCGTTCCTATAATCGTCAACTTCCAGGACCAATCCTCAGGCAATATAACCTCCTGGAAATGGGATTTTGGAAATGGGTCCACTTCCACCAAACAGCACCCTTCTACTACCTATATTACTGCCGGCACCTATACAGTGACACTTATTGTCTCCAATGATACCGAAAGTGATACCATTGTTAAATCAGCCCATATCACCGCATATGATGGACCTAATATTGACTTTACTACCGATAAAACAAATAGTTGCAACCCGGGCAGTATTCAATTCACGGATAAGTCTTCACCTTCTGCCGGCACCACAAACACTAGCTGGTTTTGGGATTTTGGCGACGGCACTTCATCTACAGAGCAAAACCCGGTACATACCTATGAGACCCCAGGGGTGTTCAGTGTGTTGTTAAGGGTCACCAACGATAAAGGCTGCTCCAAATCACTGCCAAAATCAAACATTATAACCATTTTTGAAGGAGTTACAGCAGCCTTTTCCAACTCAGCTCCTGACCTATGCCATGCACCGGCCACGGTAAGCTTCACAAATGAATCTGCTGGACCAGGAACATTAACTTATACCTGGCTTTTTGGCGATGGTAGCACGGCCAGGAACCAAAATCCATCACACACGTACACGCAGGAGGGAACTTTCCAGGTTTCTTTGTTTGTCAATAGCAGTCTGGGTTGCAGCGACACGCTCACTAAAGATAGTGCGGTTGTTATTGGTGGCATTAAGAGCGACTTTACCACCACCGCTCTTTGTGTGGCCAGCGACATAAATCTTAAAAATACGAGCACGCCAGCCCCTGCAAGTTTTCAGTGGATACTGCCTGATGGAACAACATCCACAGAGGCAAATCCTGTCCTAAAATTTGATAATACAGGTTCCTATACGGTTAAACTAATCAACGAGTATGCAAATTGCACAGATACCCTGGTCAAAACTATTGACGTATCAGGAAAACCGGTAGTTGGTTTTACAACCGCTGATACAATTAATTGTAGCGTGCCGGCTACTGTAAACTTCCAGAACCAGACAAATGAAGCGGTTTCATATGAATGGTTTTTTGGAGATGGCAACTCTTCTACAGACTCTAGTCCTTCACATACCTATTCCGGTGAAGGCAATTTTTCTGTAACGCTAAAAGCCACCAACGCAGCCGGGTGTGTGGACACATTGACAAAAACTTCTCTGGTAAGAATCCAAAGACCGGTCATTTCTTTTCAGAACCTGCCTGCAAAGGGTTGCCTGCCTTATCCAATAAATCCAATGGCAGTTGTAAACACTTTAGATTCGGTTGTAACCTATCAATGGGACTTTGGAGATGGCGGAACTGCCTCAGGCCAGTCTCCCAGCTATACGTACACAACACAAGGTACTTACGCAGTAACGGTTACCATCACCACCGTTAAAGGCTGCACAGAAACATTTACGCTAAAAGATGCAGTTAAAGTAGGTACCAAGCCCCAGGCTGATTTCACAGCCGATGCTACAGAAGTCTGCGCCAGCCAATCTATCCAGTTCACAAACCTGTCACCAGAGCCAACGGATGAGTACTTGTGGCAGTTTAGTGATGGTGGAAATTCTACAGAAGAGAATCCATCTTACCGGTTCAAAGATACCGGCCGACTTAATGTTACCCTGATTGCTTATAACAATGGATGCGGCGATACACTCACCAAAAACAAGTTCGTAAGGATCAAACCGCCAATTGCAAAGTTTTCATTCAAACCGGATTGCAATAACAGGCTGAATTATACATTCACTGATTCATCAATTGGTGCTAATACCTGGGTTTGGAACTTTGGAGACGGCACGCCTGAAGTAAGTGGTAAAAACCCTGGCATACACGCTTTCCCTCAAAGAGGCACCTATAACGTTTCACTGACAACCACCAACGGTGAGTGTTCGTATACCCAAACAGAAACAGTTAGTATTGTTGATCAAACACCTGATTTTAAGGCCACAATTCAAGTTGGCTGCAAAAACTTCAGGTCATTGTTTACAGCATCAAGCCCTGTCCAAGTCTCAGCTTATTTCTGGACGTTTGAGAATGGGATCGGAAATGGACTAACAGGTACTACCCGGCAAGCAGCGCTCACTTACAGAAGAGTTGGCGAATTTGATGTTAAGTTGGTAACTACCGACATCTATGGCTGCCAAGACTCTATAATAAAAGAAAATTATATTCGGGTAAACGGTCCCACAGCCTCATTCAGAAGCACAACAAACCGTAGTGGTTGCATTGGTCTTAATGTAAACTTTGCAGACAGCTCAAAATCTGATGGTACCAGCCCTATTGTGAAATGGCTTTGGAACTTTGGTGATGGTAGTGGCCAGTCCTCCGAACAATCACCAACTTACACCTATGATACAGCCGGTTCATTTCATGTAAAATTAATTGTGGAAGATGCTGCAGGTTGTAAAGACAGCATGACACGCAACGATTACGTGAAGATATCAGCGTTGAAAGCACAATGGGACGCTGTACAAGAATCCTGTCCCAAGTCGCGCGTTACTTTCAACAATAGAACAATGGGCACTTATACCAGTATTAGATGGAGCTTTGGTGATAGTACATTCTCCAGCACAAAATCACCTTCACATACATATAAAGACACAGGATATTACACCATAAGTCTGGCCTTGCGTGATTCAATTGGTTGTAGAGACACACTGACCAGGGAAAACTACCTGCACATAGGCAAGCCTGTTGCATCGTTCACTGCCAATAACCTGATCACCTATTGCACACCTTTTGAATCTAAGCTCACTAATACATCTCAATTCTATAATTCGTTTATCTGGCGCTTCCAATCTGGTACATCAATAACCAAAGATCCAACTACCTATTATACAAATACAGGCTCATACGATATCAAACTGGTAGTAACCAGTCCTGGAGGCTGTAAGGATTCTGTTACTGAAACCTTGCAAGTCAAAAGCATCGCAGATGCCAAGGTAACGTACAGCCCATTATTGGGATGTACACCGGCCACTGTAAATATGCAAACCTCTGATTCCATAAATGCCAGGTTCACCTGGGACTTTGGCGATGGGAATGTTGTTGACACCAATGTAAACAAGATCTCACATGTGTACAACGATTTCGGAAAATTCATTCCCAAAGTAATTATCGAAGAGCAGTGTATTGCCGGCCTCAGCGGAAAAGATACGATCTATCTGTATGGTGTTGATGCAGGGTTTGAAGCCAGCAATAACCTGATATGCGATACGGGCATTGTTGTATTTACCGACTCTACAACTTTTAACGACCCTATCAGATCATATAGGTGGAACTTTGGCGATGGTGGCTCCTCTGGCTTGCAGAATCCGTCTCACTTTT
>CBKWHA010000320.1:0-5318 GCA_966674115.1 uncultured Chitinophagaceae bacterium | reverse complement strand
ATATCGCCTATATAAGCAGGGATGGTAGAGAAACCACCAACATAGCAGGACAGGATCAGGAAGATAACAATCTGAAATACTATCGCATTGTGAATGTTTGGCAGAAGAAAGTAAGCTAAAATCTGTACAGAGAAGAATAAGGTGTACATGTTTGGACGGCCGATAAGATCGGAGAATGAAGCCCAGCCAATGCGTCCACCACCATTAAACAACCCCATAATACCTACCATAGCAGCGGCAGCAGCGGCGCTTAAGCCTACTGAATCCTGCGCCATTGGAGAAGCTGTAGAAATAATAGCAATACCACAGGTAATGTTGATAAACAGCATGATCCAGAGATACCAGAAACGGGTTGTTTTCACTGCTTCATTGGCACTCAAGTAAGAAAGATCTTCCTTGATCTTCTTTTTTCCAGAGTTTGCATTGGTATCGAAGCCTTTAGGTGCCCATCCTTTTGGAGGAGGAGCCAGATAACGGGAAGATGCAAAGATTAAAGTAAAATAACTAGAACCCATAATAAAGAACGTATTGGCAAGACCTACATTGTCAATCAAATACCTGATCAGGGGCCCACTGATCAATGCAGCAAAACCAAAACCCATAATGGCAAGGCCTGTTGCAAGACCACGCCTGTCGGGGAACCATTTAACCAGAGAAGAAACAGGCGTAATATAACCAATCCCCAAACCGATACCACCTAAAACACCATAAAACAAATAAAGTAAATAAAGCGACCCAAGTTTAACAGCCAATCCGGAGCCAGCAATACCTACACCAAAGAAAATAGCTGAAAGCAAGCCAGACTTTTTGGGGCCGTGTTTCTCAAGATAATGTCCTAAAAAGGCAGCAGAGCATCCCAGAAAGAAAATGGCAATACCGAATGTAAACTGTGTAGGCGCTTTTTCCCATCCAAACATTTCCATAAGAGGTTTGGTGTACACACTCCAGGCATATACCGATCCGATGGAAATATGAACCCCAACAGCCGAAGCGGCAATAAGCCACCTGTTTTTAACTTTTGTCATATAAATAACTTAAATGGTTGAGATGCAATATTATCAAGCGTTAAAATGACATGAAATGATGTTAATCATTCAGTAGTTTGACTCTCATGCTCATCCACAAAAAAACACCCCTGAAAAGGGGCGCTGCCATTGAAACGAAAACCAACGGTAAAGCAATTAGACTTTTTTGTTTTGTATTTCTCTTTGAATAGATTTAATGTGTACTACAAACAGGAGAGATACAATTAGCATAGCGATTACCGAAAGATAGCCAATGAAAACCCTGGTGTCATTGATAGAAAAAGGTACGGGCCAAGGCTACGTTAACAGTAGGCTTCCAGCAAAAAATGATTTACACTCAATAAAAGAGATGGCTTTTATCAGGTTGTTGAAAGTTCTTTAGTAGGATGGAGTCACAAGCGGTGCATGCTTATTTTGTTCACACCTGCCTGTCTTTTCTTTTATAAGAATACGATAGAAGATACCTTTTATACTGCCAGCTTCATCAATAGAGAATGGCCAATAAGGGCTGTCATGAGTCAATACACTTGAAATTAGAGATGAAGGGTGGTTCATCAAAATCTGCAATGCTTTGTTACGTTCTTTCTTTTTCTTAAGTTCTTCAAATTTCCCCCACACAATTACAGATCTCCAGTTTGCTATATCTTTCAGTTCATCTACTTGGAAACAAACTGCTGGATTCTGCCGCATTATCCTGATCTTCATGCCTTTTTTGCTACAACCATAAATATAACCGCTGTTATAGGCATAATTTACTGGTACTATGTAGGTCTTGCCCCTGCTATGACAGCCAAGTCTTCCAAGAACCTGGTGCTCAAGTACCTCATCAATCTGTTTCGGGTTAAGTTTAGCAACCATTAGGCTCAGTTTTATACTATTAAAGCTACAGGGGTTTACCACAACTTCCCTATGACAACGATCATAGAAAAGCATGATTGAAATTCAAAAGCATGGCCATTTGAAGGCCGGAGGTTTTTACAAGCGTTTATAAACCATAAATTAAAATTTATACAATTGTTGTGGCTTTTTCAATTAAGAGCTCAAAGCACTGTTTCACTATTTCCAATTCTTCATTGGTAGGAACGACCAACACTTTTACACGGGCATCTTCTGTGTTAATCTCACGCATGCCTTTACCTTTTACATTGTTCTTTTCTTCATTTATTTTGATGCCTAAAAAGTCCATATCCGCACAAATCAAACTACGAATATTTGCATCGTTCTCCCCTACTCCTGCTGTAAATACAATGGCATCAAGCCCATTCAATACTGCAGCATAGGCACCTATGTATTTTTTAATGCGGTATGCGTAAAGGTCATAGGCCAATTTTGCATTTTCATCACCTTCTGCAATAGATTTGATAATGTCCCTCATATCGCTAAAACCTGTAAGGCCGTGCATGCCACTATGCTTATTGAGCAAAGTGCTTACCTGGTCTAGGCTGTATCCCAACTGGTTTACCATGTGGAAGATCACAGACGGATCAATATCACCGGAACGCGTACCCATAACCAAACCGCTCAAAGGACCAAAGCCCATGCTGGTATCTACGCACTTTCCACCATCAACAGCAGCCATACTACAACCATTGCCTAAGTGAATGGTAATGATCTTTGCATTCTTATTATTTAAATATTGAAGCGTCTGTTCTGTTACATATTTATGGCTGGTGCCATGAAACCCATATGCGCGTATGCCCATCTCCGTATACAAGTTTTGGGGAATCGCATAACGGAATGCTTTTTCTGGCATGGTCTGGTGAAAAGCTGTATCGAAAACGGCAATCTGCTTTGCTTTTGTGAATATTTTTTCAGCTACTTCAATACCCAGGTAGTTGGCAGGATTGTGCAAGGGGGCCAGAGAGAATAGTTTTTTGATTTCTTCTTTTACTTCTTTGGTAATGATTGTTGTAGAAGCAAAACTTTCACCACCATGTACCACACGGTGACCTACAGCCTCAATTTCCTCCGGGTTCTGTATCACGCCGATCTCCGGATCTGCTAATAAATGGGCTACTTCGTGCAAGCCAGCTTCATGGTCAACAAGATCCAACACACGGCGAACTACTTTTTCTTCTCCTCCAATATAAACCTTGTGTGTAATGATGGAATTCTCCAGGCCTATACGCTCTACCAGACCGGTACAGATCGGGTTTTCGTGTGGCATTTTGAATAACTGATACTTGATGGAGCTACTGCCTGAGTTTACTACAAAAATGTTCATATAATGAATTAGAAAATTTGAAAATGAATGAGGGGTATGGGTAGTTTTAAATAAGAACCGGCACTGTGGTTTGAACACTAGCATCCTGGCTTTGGATAGCGGTAATGATCACGGTATTGAATATATCATCAACCGTACAGCCGCGGCTCAGGTCATTTACAGGTTTGTTCAAGCCCTGCAGCATTGGCCCAATAGCCAAAGCACCAGTCTCACGTTGCACAGCCTTGTAGGTATTGTTCCCTGTGTTCAGGTCGGGGAAGATCAACACGCTTGCCCTACCGGCTACTTCAGAATCAGGCAATTTTTGTTTGCCTACTGTTGGATCAACCGCAGCATCATATTGTATCGGGCCTTCTACTTTCAGATCCGGACGTTTTAGTTTTACGATTTCTGTGGCCTTGCGCACTTTTTCAACATCTGCACCTTCGCCAGAAGTACCGGAAGAATAAGAAAGCATGGCAATACGTGGTTCAATACCAAAGTTCTGACTGCTTTCTGCTGATGAAATGGCAATTTCAGCCAATTGTTCTGCTGTTGGGTTTGGGTTCACGGCACAATCGCCAAATACAGCCACACGGTCTGGCAGACACATGAAGAAAACTGAAGATACCGTTGAAATACCAGGTTTGGTTTTAACGAACTGGAGGGCCGGCCTGATGGTATGTTGGGTAGTATGTACAGCTCCGGAGACCATTCCATCTGCATGTCCCTTATACACCATCATGGTGCCGAAGTAAGATACGTCGGTCATGAGGTCGCGGGCCATTTCCAGGGTTACATTCTTATTTTTACGTAGCTCATAAAGCGTTTCCACATAATCCTGGTAATATTCTGATTCAACAGGATTAATGATGCGAACGAGGTCCAGGTCAAGGTTTAGTCCCAGGCGTTTAATTGATGCAGCTATCTGGGTGGGATCACCTAATATGGTAAGGTCAACAATTTCCTGGTCGATCAGGCGGGAGGCAGCTTTTAATATCCTGTCGTCATTGCCTTCGGGCAGTACAATGTGCTTGCGTTGAGTCTTTGCCCACTTGGTCAATTGGTACTGGAACATATGCGGCGTCATACCTTCGGCTGTGTATGTAACGATCCTTTCATCCAGTGCGTTTACATCCACATATTTATCAAAAGTGGTAAGTGCTAACTGGATCTTTTCTGTATTGTCCGGAGTGATCTTTGACCGTACATTGCCCACCATTGTAGTGGTTCTGAATGTTCCATGGTTTACTGAAACAATAGGCAGTGGTGTTTGCAACCCTTCGATCAGGCGTTTTACAGGCTCATCCAGCTCGCCACCACCCGTAAGCACGACACCTGCTACTTTGGGGTAATTGGCAGAAAGGTTGGCTTGCAAAGCGCTGATCACAATGTCGCCACGGTCGGCAGGCGTAACGATCACAACATTTTCTTTGATATGGTTGAGAAACTGGGGCACCTGCATAGCACCTGTAATAAAATTATCTACGCGATTGGAAAGTTGCTCTTCGCCCCAGACCAGGTGGCCCCCCAATTGCTCATAGATCTCCTTCATGGTTGGCGACTGCAAACCCCTATCTTCTGGAATTACGGCCAGGATAATACCTTCAGGCAACTGAACAGACAAAAACTCATGAATATCATTCACCTGTTCCGGTTTAGCCCTGTTCACTATCACTGACAATACCTGCACTTCCCGGGCTTCAAAATTCCGCCATATGGTGAGTGCAGAATTGATCACCTGTGGTATCGTTTTACCCTCGCCGGAAATCACCAGAATTACAGGAGCTCCCAGGTTTTTAGCTATATTGATATTGTTTTCAAATTCAAAAGCAGCCCCGGCACCAACGAAATCGCTGCCTTCGATGATGGTAAAATCGTACTGTTCCTCCAGCTTTTTTACTTTCCTGATGATTGTATCTATGATCTCGCCCTGTTTATCCATTTCCAGCAATTCCATTGCTTTCTGGCGTGTGAATGCATAAGTGTCTTCATAATTAATTGTAAGATTGAAAAAATTTACCACGGTTTCTATGTGCACATCTTTCTTTTCGTTTGGGTCCGGGTTGATAATAGGCTTGAAATAACCT
>CBKWHA010000319.1:0-5325 GCA_966674115.1 uncultured Chitinophagaceae bacterium | reverse complement strand
GGGGTCGATCATACAGGGGTAGCCATTCCGCTGTTGCCGGTATTTTTGAAGCGCCATGTAATCTCAACAACCTGGCCCTTTTTCACTTTGCCAATATTTTGGGTTGTTGAATCAAGCCACTGAATAGTTGTAAAGTTTGCCGAGTCGGCTATTGCATTGTTTGCTGTTGCGGATTCAGCTTTGCTTGCTTTTGAATCAGTTTGGTTACAAGCGAACAAAATAGAAACAGCAAAAGCCAGAATGATTAATCGCATATAAATGAAACTATTTGCGGTGCAAATGTAATAGAATCCGTGTTTATGCTTTTCTAAAATCGGTTTTGTGCAATTTACCTTGTTGCACCAGTTCTTTATGAATGTTATCAAGAATACCATTTACAAACTGACCACTTTGTTGTGTGCTGTATTCCTTTGCCAGGTCTATATACTCATTAATAGTAACTTTTGGAGGGATAGTATCGAAATAAAGGAATTCAGCTACTCCCATCTTCATAATGATCATATCGAGAATGGCAATACGTTCAGCATCCCAGTTTTTTAATTTGGGAAAGATCAGCGTTTCCAGGTGTTCTGTTTTTTCCAGCACAGTTTGCAAAAGTTCCTTGGCAAACTTCATTTTGTCTGGAGAAACAATTTCCCGGAAATTTAAGGATCCTGGCTTATGAATATAACTTTTCAGAAGCTGGATAACCATATCTGAATCATCGTTCCAATTAATGAAGAGTTCATCCAAATGTGCCTCAAATAATTCGCTTGTGAGCAATAATCCTTCTAATAGGAAGTCTAGTATAGCCCTTTCATCATGGCTGTTTCTATCCGGCGTAGAAATGTATTTTTTATATTCAGGAGTTTCGGTTAGCTGAATATAAAACTTGCGTACTAATTCCTTGTCAAGCCTTTGCTGCGGTTTTACTGTAGCCAGAAGAGCTCCATACGATACATCTTCTTTGATACGCCACAGTATTTCATTCCCTGCAATTTTTGTATTTACATTTAAATCCTCATAACTGGGTAGATGTTTAGAGGAACGTACATATGCATCGGTCTCCGCATATGCCGGAATCTCTGTAAAAAAGTAAATAAGATAGACCAGTAGTTCTGTAGATTGATCAAAATGCTTTTGCAGTAGTTTGGCAGGTTCGCCGGGCTTCACTTCTTTCTCCAGGGTGGCTATCGTATACAATGTCTGCATCACTTTCACCCTAATATTTCTTCTGCTAATCATAGATCTGTTTAAGCCGGCGAAGATAGGAAAGTTTGAAGTTTCTCAATTCGATTCAATCTAATCCTCTTATGGCTTGGTCGTATCTTTACTTGTAACTGTAGTGTCTTTTCGTATAGCACTATAGCCATTTCCTGTTCCTGTTGCTTCATGCCCGGTTGGCGTAGCTTCTTGCCCGTCTTTCCATTCATACATTCTACGCTGATTAAGATTTTGTGTTTTCTTTTTTGCACCTTTCTTTTTCGCTTTTTTGGCTTTGGAAGTTTCAGCACTAACCTGGGGATTTTTGGAAGAGTTGCTGCCTGTAGTTTGTGCTGAAGCCAAATTTGCCAGGATCAAAAATAGGCCCGTCATTATAATCAACCGCTTCATAACTACATGTTTAATTGTTATTAATGAGTGGTAACCGGTACAAACTAACTGCCAGAAATAGATATCCGGATATTTTTTTTAATTATGACTTACGCTTTGTATTCCTGTAATTTTGACACACTAACTGAAATTTTTAATCCTCCCTTCATTTTTCTTATTTTCTAAAAGCATTGTTAAGGACTGGAAACTGCAATTTTTTCCGTTTCTGGCCGGCTGGCATAATTATCGTTTACCTTTGGCCGTCCCTGCTTAAAAGGGTGATTAGTATTATTTCACTTTAAAAACTAAAATCACATACGTATGGCTAACAAACTGAATGTTACCCCTCTGCACGACAGAGTAATTGTGAAACCGGCTGCTGCAGAAGAAAAGACTGCCGGTGGTATTATTATTCCTGATACAGCTAAAGAAAAACCTCAACGCGGTACCGTAATTGCCGCCGGACCTGGTAAAAAAGATGAGCCTGTTACGGTAAAAGAAGGCGACGTAGTATTGTATGGCAAGTATGCTGGAACAGAAATCTCCATCGAAGGTGAAGATTTCCTGATTATGAGAGAAAGTGACATTCTGGCAATAGTTTAACCACGCAACCGCGAAGTGGGGAAAGAACCCTTAACTAGGTTGGATCGAATTTTAATTCTAAAATCGTAAAACGTAAATTGATTAATATGGCAAAACAATTATTTTTTGATACCGATGCCCGCAATAAAATGAAAAAGGGCGTTGATGCTTTAGCAAACGCTGTAAAGGTTACATTAGGCCCTAAAGGACGCAATGTTGTAATTGAAAAAAAATTCGGTGCTCCTTCCGTTACTAAAGACGGTGTGTCTGTAGCAAAAGAAATTGAATTGGAAGACGCCATTGAAAATATGGGCGCTCAAATGGTGAAAGAAGTGGCTTCCAAAACTGCAGATGTTGCTGGTGATGGTACTACTACTGCAACTGTTTTGGCTCAGTCTATTATTACTGAAGGTTTAAAGAACGTTGCTGCTGGTGCTAATCCAATGGACCTGAAACGCGGTATTGATAAAGCGGTTCGTGTTGTTGTAGAAAACTTACGCGCTCAGTCTCAATCTGTTGGCGACGACAACAAGAAAATTGAGCAGGTTGCTACCATTTCTGCCAATAACGATAACGAAATTGGTAAGCTGATCGCTGAAGCTATGGCTAAAGTTTCTAAAGATGGTGTGATCACTATCGAAGAAGCCAAAGGCATTGAAACTGGTATTGAAGTAGTAGAAGGTATGCAGTTCGACCGTGGCTACATTTCTCCTTACTTCGTAACCAATAGCGAGAAAATGGAAGCTGAACTGGATAATCCTTACATCCTGATCTACGACAAAAAGATCAGCAGCATGAAAGATATCCTGCACATTCTGGAAAAAGTTGCCCAACAAGGTGCTCCATTAGTAATTATCGCTGAAGATCTGGAAGGTGAAGCGCTGGCTACACTGGTAGTAAACAAACTGCGCGGTACTTTGAAGGTGGCTGCCGTGAAAGCTCCTGGCTTCGGCGACCGCAGAAAAGAAATGCTGCAAGACATCGCCATCCTTACTAAAGGTATCGTGATTTCTGAAGAGCAAGGTTATAAACTCGAAAATGCTGACCTGACTTACTTAGGTAAAGCCGAAAGAGTGGTGATCGACAAAGACAACACTACCGTAGTTGGTGGCCGTGGCGAAAAAGATGCTATCCAGGCTCGCATCAACCAGATCAAATCTCAAATTGAAAACACAACTTCCGACTACGACCGCGAAAAACTGCAAGAGCGTCTTGCTAAATTAAGTGGTGGAGTGGCTGTACTGAACGTTGGCGCTGCCACTGAAGTAGAAATGAAAGAGAAAAAAGACCGCGTAGATGATGCTTTGCATGCAACTCGTGCTGCAGTTGAAGAAGGTATCGTTCCTGGTGGTGGTGTTGCTTACGTTCGTGCTGTAGAAGCATTAAGCAATATCAACACTTTGAACAATGACGAAGCTACTGGTGTGCAAATCGTACGTCGCGCTTTGGAAGAACCCCTGCGCCAGATTGTTGAAAACTGCGGTATTGAAGGTAGCGTAGTAGTAAACAAGGTAAAAGAAGGTAAAGGTGACTTTGGTTTCAATGCCCGTTCTGAACAATATGAGAACCTCATCGGTGCTGGTGTTATTGACCCAACTAAAGTAAGCCGTATTGCTTTGGAAAATGCTGCATCTATCGCTGGTATGCTTTTGACTACAGAGTGTGTAGTTGCTGACAAACCAGAACCTAAAGCTGCCGCAGCTCCTGCAATGCCTGGTGGTGGTATGGGCATGGATTACTAATTCAGGTAAATGTCTATAAACAAAAAGAAAAGCCTCACTTTTTAGTGGGGCTTTTTCAGATCCATAAATCTGCCATTCTTTATTATAGATTGATACCATTTTCACCATTCATCATTCACGTTTAAAATACGAACTATTCACTTCTGGTCGGGTTTTTGTTGCATGTAAGCTTCCCTTAACCAAAATTGTTCACCTCAAAATCATGAATTATGCTTTTAAGATTTTTTTTATGGCTGAAAACTCAGTTGAACACGAACAAGGCCAAGCGCTTTCAAAAATTTGATCCGGATAATCCTTTTTTAATTCAATAACTTTTTTTAATAAAAAAACTTTTTTAAATTCGTTAACAAGTTTCTGCATCAGGAATCCATTTCCTTTTGTACCTGTTAATCTTTCCGGGAAAAACCTGGTATCCTGACCGGGAAGTATGCCGATATTGGTATTCAGGTTGAAGCCATCTGTTTTTAAATTTATTTTACGAGGCTGTCTAAAAAGTCCGGAACAGCCTCTTTTTATTTTTCAATTCTCTTCACCTTTATAATCAGTATGGCTTAACAAATAATTGGTGTCTACTTGTAAAAAAGAAAAAAAAGATATACTATATTTACAATACAAGTTTGAGCCTCGCATTTAGTAAAGTGTATAATTAATCTGTTAAGTTATCTTCTACTCATTAGTTGCCTTTTCTTTCCTGCCTCGTCTCAGATTCATTTTAAAACAATCAAAAAATTAGCATGAACATCTACGTTTCTAATTTAAGCTTCAACATTCAGGATGAAGACTTAAACCAGTTTTTCTCAGAATACGGCGAAGTAACATCCGCCAAAGTGATTAATGACAAATTCACTGGCAAGAGCCGCGGATTTGGTTTTGTTGAAATGCCTGATAAAGCTGCAGCTCAAAAGGCTATTGCAGAGTTAGATGGGGGTACGGTTGACGGACGCACGATCAGGGTCGTAGAAGCCAAACCAAAAGAAGATAGGCCTCAAAAAGGTGGTTTTCGTAGTAATAGTGGCGGTTTTAATAAAAATCGTTGGTAAGATATTGCGTTTATACAAAACAAAAGGCTCCGGATTAACCGGGGTCTTTTGTTTTGCACGCTTCCAGAATATTTATTGGCCAGGCTCCATAGCGGGCTTCGACATATATTGGCGCATGAAGTCTATTTTCCCATCTTTATTAATACGCCATATTTCATGTAAGAATACAGTTGTTTTGTTCCCGCTCATGTCTGTATCTTCTTCACGCCCCCACACCAAAACCCAATCTTCATTCCTGTCTATACTCTTAGTAGGCATCCAGGCTTGGACGGTGCTTTTGGCACTTGCCAGGCTGCCTCTTATTTTCTTAGCTATGGCAATTGCCGAATCTTTGCCTCTCACGGATTGTCCATCCGGAAATATCATATAAACGGTATCTGCAAACATAT
>CBKWHA010000318.1:0-5328 GCA_966674115.1 uncultured Chitinophagaceae bacterium | reverse complement strand
TATAGAAACAT
Source organism: uncultured Chitinophagaceae bacterium (assembly GCA_966674115.1). GTDB lineage: Bacteria > Bacteroidota > Bacteroidia > Chitinophagales > Chitinophagaceae > Flavisolibacter. Next base: position 5,317 of record CBKWHA010000318.1, on the reverse strand, counting down.
ACCGTTATTTTTTACATACTGACTTGCATTCTGTGCAATTTTTTGTTGCAAAGAAGCATAATAATCAATTTTTTCTTCTTTAAAAAAGTAGAGCTGCTCAGGTGTGCGTCCCCATGTTCCAGAACCACTGCAGGGTGCATCACAAATAACTAGATCATAATGCTTTTCGTGTCTAAATTGAGGAGCAGATATATCAGCAACAAACCAATTGTAATTAGTAATATTTGCCTCTTTAAACCGCTTGCGCAGATTCGCTAAAATTGATCCCCTAATATCTGATACTGTTAGTCGAGTATTGGGAAATGTATCCCTCAGCAAAATTGACTTACCGCCACTGGCAGCACAACAATCCCAGGCCTCCAGGTTTTTATTTATATTCTTTATATAGTTCAGTATTGGTATTAATACCTTTTGTGAATTAACATCCTGCACCACTACCTCAATATTTATCTTCAAATGAGTTTCTATTTTTGTTGATGGAGGAACAACAATACTGTTATTAGCTATTTCCGAGAAAGGGATTTCAGCTTTCTTCAATTTACTTTTTACTGTAGCATCTTTACCAGGCCTTATACGCAGGTATATATCGGGTTGTTCAAGAAAGGATGAAGCAAAAGAATAATGATCGACTTGTAATGAAATATGCTCCTGAAATGGAAAAATGTCCGTTACCATAAAATCTAACTCCTGGCGGAGCATATTCATTTTTAATTCCTTATCCTCAAATACTTTATCATCCCAATTCGGTTTGGTTATAGCTAAAACAGGATGACTAATTTGGTTGCATAAAAACAAACCAGCAACTATCCTTTCTTCTACCTCCAAATGCATTAAAGATTTTCCCAGACGGAAATAACAATAACATAAGTGAGTAATTTGTTTTCTGTCTCTAGAGCCATATTTTTTATTGGCACTGAAAAACCTTTTCAGAAAAGAAGCCAAGGGCTCCTCTCCTTTGTATTCCTTTAAAATTTGTACTGCAGTATGAAGGTATGATTGAGCAAACATAATTGAATAAAAAAAGCGACTGTAAAACTACATTCGCTTTTTTCTTTTCTATGATTATTTTATGAAGTTTAGAGCTGCAGTAATGCTTTCAAAGGGTCTTTTCCTACAAGAAGCAATTCAGGGTTTTCGAGTAATTCTTTTACACGAACCAGGAAGCTTACTGATTCACGTCCATCAATAATTCTGTGGTCGTAACTCAATGCTAAATACATCATTGGGCGAACTACTATTTCTCCATTTACTACCATGGGGCGCTCCTGTATTTTGTGCATACCCAGAATTGCAGATTGTGGAATATTGATAATTGGCGTAGACATCAAAGAACCGAAAACTCCACCATTTGTAATGGTAAATGTTCCTCCCTGCATTTCTTCCATGCTTAGCTTATTGTCTCTTGCTTTTCCTGCCAGTTCAACTACTTTCTTTTCAATTTCGGCCATGCTCATGCTTTCTGCATTGCGGATTACTGGAACTACCAGGCCCTTTGGTGCAGATACGGCAATTGAAATATCACAGTATTCGTGGAAAACGATTGAATCTCCATCTATATAAGCGTTTACAGAAGGCCATTCCTGTAAAGCAATACAGCAAGCCTTCGTAAAGAAGCTCATAAAGCCAAGGTTTACACCATGAGTTTCCTTAAACTTGTCTTTATTGGCAGCACGAATAGCCATTATACGGCTCATGTCTACTTCATTGAAAGTAGTAAGCATTGCCGTTGTATTCTTAGCCTCTACCAGCCGGCGTGAAACTGTACGGCGTAACGGGCTCATTTTATCGCGGCGCTCTTCACGGCCGTAAGGCTGTACACCTGGTTTTAAACCGGGATGGCTTAAAGCTTGTAATACATCATCTTTACGGATCTTACCATTGAAGCCGCTAGGCTGAATAGTTTTAGGATCGACCCTTTTATCTGCAATTATTGCAGAAGCAACTGGAGTTGCTTTAACATCTGACTGTATAGGTGCAGCAGTTTGTGCTGCTGGTTGTGCTTGCGGCTTAGCTTCCTGTTTTGGAGCAGCTTCTGCTGCAGGCTGGGCCTGCGGTGCCTGCCCGCCAGCTGGCTTAGCGGCAGTTTCATCGATCTGCGCTACAACATCACCAATGTTCAGCGTATCTCCTTCCTTTCCTACAACTTTTAAAATACCTGCCTGTTCGGCATTTACTTCGAAGGTGGCCTTCTCACTTTCCAGTTCGGCAATAACCTCATCTCTTTCCACGTAGTCACCATCATTTTTTAACCATTTTACCAGAGTCACTTCATTGATAGACTCTCCTACTGTAGGAACTTTGATATCGATCATAAAAACTTATTTCTGATTTGTTATTTATGTTTCCAGCATTAGTTTATTCTACTCATCCTCTGTTGTGCAGCAAATATATAATAATACACTACCCGTACTACTGCTTGCAACAGTTATGTAAGCAGTAATTTTTAAATTTTAAACAGTAAAGGCTGTTTCGACAATTTCAGCTTGTTCCTGTGCATGGACTTTTGAATAGCCTGTTGCTGTAGCAGCACTCGGCTGACGGCTAATTATACCATAGTTGATACCCTTTAAATGCATTTGTAAAAATGCAGCGGCACCCATGTTCAGCGGCTCTTCCTGAACCCAGAACCAGGTAGCATTGCTATATTTCTGATACAAAGCTTCAAGTTGCTTATGAGGCAATGGATATAATTGTTCAACACGAATAACTGCAACATCCTGGCGATTGTCTTTTTGTTGTCTTTCAGCCAGGTCATAGTAAACTTTACCGCTACAGAATAAAACTTTTTTCACCTGCTCTGCATTCTGAACAAATGTATCATCAATCACCTCTTGAAAACCGCCCTGGGTAAATTGGCTGATATGAGAATATGTACTTGTTAAACGTAAGTTTGCTTTAGGTGAAAAATTCACCATAGGTTTCCTGAATGGCCAAGTTAATTGACGACGTAAAGCGTGGAAGAAGTTAGCAGCAGTAGTAATGTTTGTTATTACCATATTCAACTCAGCACATAATTGCAGGAAGCGTTCAAGACGAGCACTTGAATGCTCCGGTCCCTGGCCTTCATAACCATGTGGCAGTAACATTACCAATCCATTCATACGCTGCCATTTTGTTTCGGCTGATGAAATAAATTGATCTATAATAATCTGAGCACCATTAGCAAAGTCGCCAAACTGAGCTTCCCAGAGTACTAATGCGTTTGGATTAGCCAAAGCATAACCATATTCAAAACCCAGAACAGCATATTCACTTAAAAGTGAATTATAGATTTTAAGCTGCCCCTGCTGCTCCTGTAATTGGTTCAGACGGTTATATTCTTTGTTATTTGTTTCGTCATAAATAACAGCATGGCGATGTGAAAAGGTACCACGTTTTACATCTTGTCCGCTCATGCGTACGTCCTTACCTTCTATCAGCAAGCTTGCATATGCGAGGAGTTCACCTGTTGCCCAATCAACTTTTTGCTCTGCTTCAAATAGCTTCACCTTGTCCTGTAACAGCTTTTCCACTTTACGCAACGGCTTAAAATCTTCGGGCCATTTCATTAAACTATCGAAGAGTTTTTTAAATACATCTTCGCTGATTGCTGTTGTTGGCGACTTATCGAAATCCTCGGCAGTTGATCTACGTAAGCTGCGCCACCACAACTCAGGTTGCTGGTATTTATAAGGCAGAGGATTTTGTTTTACTTCATCAAGACGTTCTTGTAAGTCGCTCCAAAACTTTTTCTCCATTTCTCTTGCCAATTCCTGCGCTTCGGGTTCGCCATTCTTAAGCAGGTATTGCACATAAGTTTCGCGGGGATTTGCATGTTTATCAATCAACGCATACAGAGCAGGCTGAGTGAACTTTGGATCGTCTCCTTCATTATGGCCATGGCGACGATAACATACCATATCCACAAAAATGTCGGAGTTAAATTCCTGACGGTAACGTGTTGCAATCTCAACGCAACGGATCACAGCTTCAGGATCATCACCATTCACATGTAGAACTGGTGCCTGAACCATGGCAGCTACAGACGTACTATAATCAGCACTACGTGCATCATCAAAGTCTGTAGTAAAACCAATTTGGTTATTTATAATAAAATGAATTGTTCCTCCGGTAAAATATCCTTTCAAATCACTCATTTGCAGGATCTCATACACGATACCCTGTCCTGCAACTGATGCATCACCATGAATGAGAATAGGCAGTACTGAATCGAATTCGGATTTGTACATTACATCCGCTTTAGCCCTTGAAAAACCAAGCACAAGCGGATCAACAGCTTCGAGGTGAGAAGGATTGGGCATTAACTTCAGATGAATCAGGTTACCATTGCTGGCAGTAATTTCACTACTGTACCCCATATGGTATTTAACATCACCGCTTCCCATAGTTTGATCTGGAATTGCCGTTCCTTCAAACTCACTGAAAATTTGCTCATAGGTTTTACCTAATGTATTAGCGAGAACATTCAGTCGACCTCTGTGCGCCATTCCAATCACAACTTCCTGCACATTATTTTCAGCGGCTGTATTGATAATGGCATCTAATGCGGCAATCGTAGTTTCGCCTCCTTCTAATGAGAATCTTTTCTGACCGATATATTTTGTATGAAGAAATTTTTCGAAAATTACACCCTGGTTTAACTTTTCAAGCACACGACGCTTAGATGTAATTGACAATGGCTGCTGCATTGTGGTTTCAATTTCTTTTTCAAGCCACTCCAGCCGGTTGGGTTTAGTTATATACTGGTACTCAATCCCAATATGTTTACTATAAACTAGTTGTAATCTCTCTAAAATCTGTTGTAATGTAGCAGCACCTAAACCAACAAATTGCCCTGCACTAAATGTTTGTTGCAAATCTTTTTCAGAAAGACCAAAATTTTTAAGATCAAGGTTCGCTCCTCTATCTTTTCTCTCTCTAATTGGATTTGTCTTAGCAATTAAATGCCCTTTTTTCCTATAAGCTAAGATAAGATTGTAAACAGCAAATTCTTTACCTAATTGGTTTGAGTCTATAGCTTGTCCGGATATAACTGTTTCAGCTACTTTTCCGTTTTGAACCATAGAAGTAGCAAAATCGAAACCTTCAAAAAATTTGCGGTATTCAGGATCAACGCTTTCCGGGTTTTGAACAAAATCTTTATACAGATTTTCAATAAATGCCGGATGAGAATGAGTGATGTAGGAAAAATCCTTCATTGAAAGGAGAGTTTACGCATTAAAAATTAGGGATGCAAATATCGTTTAAAATATCAAAAACATGATTTTTGTAAGAAAATCATTTATTTTATTTTTTTATTACACTTGACAAAAGCAAA
>CBKWHA010000317.1:0-5352 GCA_966674115.1 uncultured Chitinophagaceae bacterium | reverse complement strand
CATCTATACTTTCATAGCCTTCTTTATTCAGCATGACGTTCAGAGGAAAATAAGAAGGAGGTGGCGTAAGACCAGCGGTTACTTCTTTGATAAATTCTTCTTTGGTCATATCAGCCCGGAGCGCATAGTTAGTTTGTTTCTGATGTCCCAGTGTATCAGTAGTTTCCTTGCTCATGTTCTTGCCACAGGCACTTCCTGCACCATGCGCCGGGTAGACCACAATATCATCTGCTAAGTTCATGATCTTCGTGCGCAGAGAATCATATAGTGTACCGGCCAGTTCTTCCATTGTCATATGAGCTGCTTTCTGGGCAAGATCCGGACGGCCTACATCGCCAATGAATAAAGTATCACCAGAGAACAAAGCCGCATCCTTACCATTTTCATCTTTCAGCAAATAACAGGTGCTTTCCATTGTATGGCCTGGTGTATGCAGCACCTGGAAGGTTATCTTACCTACCTTGAATTGCTCTCCATCTTGAGCAATATGTGCCTCAAAGCTTGGATTGGCATTAGGACCATATACGATGGGAGCTCCGGTTTTTTTAGAAAGGTCAACGTGTCCGGATACAAAGTCGGCGTGGAAGTGCGTTTCCAAAACATACTTGATCTTTGCGCTGTTACTTTCAGCTTTTTGAAGGTAAGGTTTCACTTCGCGGAGGGGATCAATTACAACAGCTTCTCCATCGCTTTCAATATAATAAGCACCTTGTGCTAAACATCCTGTATATATCTGTTCTATTTTCATGTTTATTGTTTGATTTTGTGATGTAAAATTGGTAGTTGTGTGTCTCATTTTTCGTGATATGAGTCACGCTCAGTTGATATTATATCGTTGTTTTGGAGTTGTTAACTTTATAGAAACACTTCTTTAATTAGGATGTAAATACCCATAATGAATACAAACCAGCCAAAGCCTTTTTTCAGCTTTTCACCTGGTATTTTCTTGCTCAGCAGCCCCCCAACAAAGATGCCGGCAATAGCAATAAGGGTCACCTTTAAAAGAAAGAGCCAATCAATCCGATTGCTATTCCAAAACCTAACAGCTTAAAAAACCTGACACAATCAGGACAGTCTTTTTCAGGAGCTTCTGTTTTCTCGCTCCTGATCATGTAAAAGAGAGTAAGAAGTAATAACCCAAAATATTCATTGATTTTCGATTTGCTGCAAAGCTCAGAAGAATGAAAAACCCGAAACGTGACTTGAGTCACACCACTTGCGGTGGTATTATTAGTCTAACCTTATATTTTCAACAAAATTGGATTGAGCGATTTGTTTGAAATCTGTAAATAAATCAAGTTTGATTTTTCTCATAAATAAAAATACTTGAAAATGCCTGGATACGCTACGATACTGTAACTTTATTTATTGCCGATTTCGACAGTTATTTGTCTGCCAGGGAAAGAAACAGACTTAGAGATCTTTACGGGCTTTCCGTTTTGAAACTGCACTCTGACAATGTTATAACCCGATGGCAGGGTACGGTTCCACGATCCATGCATCGTAGCAGAGGCATCATCTTTATACTCTGCCGGAAACTGTGAACCCGTGTAAAATAAAAGGTCCATAGGTGCGGCATGGGCAGTGTACAATAATTCTGTCTTGACCGTCTTGGCAGCATAAGCCTCATGGCTCATACCTTTAGGCTCAATAGCCTTATTGAACTTCCCATCAGCATAAATATATGGCCAACCATAATCTCCGTCTTGTACAATCCTGTTCAGTTCTTCCTTTTGCTCTTCATCACCCAGCCAGTCAATACCATGGTCAAATCCATACAATGCTTTCGATTGTGGATGCCAACGATTGGCATGCTGGCCACCGTCCGGCAAATCACTGATGATAGTTTGCATGTTAGTAAAGGAATCATCCCCACTGATCTTTCCTTTCAATACTTCTTTTACCGTCACCAGGTAAATATCATCCTGGTGTATCTCTATCCCATGGGTCGGTGACATACACCGTGCCGTTCAAACTTACTTTGATCATGCGTGGTTTGTTAAGGCCTTCAGCAAATTTCGCAATGGTAAAACCAGGGGGAAGATGCAACGATTTGATTTGTGCTTCCGTGGGCTGCTCCTTCTTAGGTTTGAAAATGGCTCCTTGGATCTTTTCTAACACTACTTCATTGTTTCCATTTTGTCCAAACGACTGCATACAATCGGTTGCCAACAGCAACATAAATAGGTAGCGAATTCTCATAGATGAACTTTTGAACTTAGCCGCAAAACCATTGCCATAAAAGAAGACGGTAAACCGCTGCTGGAAAACAAAATGCTCTTAAGCAGCTCCATAGGAAATAATAGCTTACTTAGTTACCCCTTCATGTTGAATAAAATGATAATGCCAGAAATATAAAGAATCAGGATCAGCCATGAATCAAATCCTGTTCCCAAAAAACGCTTTCGGCTTTTGGCTGAGATTCCCGTTAAATAAACAGCAGTTAGAATAATGCCATGAAAAGCTGCAACAACAGTAAAATTATCCAAGGCACCCAATACAGCACCTTTCATAAAAAACAGGTCAGCAATAAAAACCAACGCAACATCAAAAAGGTTCGTTCCAAAGATATTGGAGAAGGCCATGTCATAACGTTTCAATTTTACAGAGCCTATGGTTGTGCTAATCTCCGGTAACGAAGTAGTAATAGCAACCAGAACCAAACCGGCAAAATTGTTTCCGATACCAGTTTGCATGGCAATGGATTCACTTGTCTTTACTATAATATATCCTGCAACCAGTATCAGCATGGACAGCAATAACAATGAACCTCCTTTTCTCCAGAGATAAGTGCCAACTGAAATTTCTTTTTTTGTTGATTTATCATTTTCCCCGACCTGGCTCCTTTTTATCTGCAACTCCTGTTCTTGCAGGTGTTTAATTATATGTTGAATTGTTTCAAATTTGGATTTGTGGAAAGAGACCCACTCAAAAGAATTGAATCGATGAACAATAAGAAGACTAAATAAGAATAAAAAGAAGATAATAACAGAACTGATACCTACGTGAAAGATCATCCATGAAGGAATCAGCATGGAAATGCCAGAAAAGGCTAGCAAAATGATGAGTAAAAGGCCTTGCATTATCACAACAATTCCAGACGTCGAAGTGCTGATCGGTTGCTTTCGCACCCAGAAATCAACCACGGCAAGTATGGTAACCTGCATACTTACTCCACCTAATATATTACTTACTGCCATACCAGCATTGCCAGCCAGAGAGGCCGTAAGGGTAGTGGCAACTTCAGGTAAAGAAGTAATGCCACCCAACATCAATACTCCAATTAACGCCCTACCTATCCCTGTTTGCGTAGCCATTTCATCGCTCAACACAGATAACTTTTTTCCTCCGATCCATACAACTGCCGCAGCAAGGAGAAATATTATTGAAAGAGCAGGAATGGATAATGATGTTAAGTCAAAAAAATTCATTAACAATGTTTTAGTTGATAACAAATTGGCGATTACAATTAAATATTTTTTAAACTCCAAAAGGATGGTGACGTTCAATGCAATATTTAGCAGTTCATGTTGTAGGGGTGTATCTCAATTTTTATTCCATCATTACAACGGTATCGGTAACTACTTAATTAATGAGATATAGCTGAAATAAATCTGAATATTTATTTGTGTGTCATCCTGAATAGGATTGATATCAGTAACATCTGCATAATTCCCTTGCCGTTGTCAATTCCTGAAATGGCCCCTTTTGGTGGTAAGCTGCCAGCGAGTTCTTCTACGAAACTGCCTTCTGTATTCACTACATCTATTTTAGCAATTTCATTCACCGGCGGTACATCAGTTTTCTTAACATCTATGTCCTTTTTGATGACAGGCGGTGTAAACTTTGTCACTAGGAAGAAGTTATTTTACCCACCTTTGGCGGTGCCGGTTTTTCTTGTTTTAGTGGCGGTTGTGGTGGTGGTGTTGGTTTCGCCTCTTCAATATTTTGAAGCACAACAGATTTAATATTTAACACGCTTGTGCTTGTTTCTTCAGGCACAGACTTTAAAAACCATATGGCTGAAGTGACAAGAAAAATAGTGACTATTAAGGCTACCCACAATCTTATTTCATATTTTTTAGTAATATATAATCCCCATATTTCTTATTCCGGTTATCAAACAATATATCCAAATAATCGGCCTTTAAAATTGATCTTGCATCCATAATATCGCCTCCTATTTATATATAAGATAGCGCCCCCCATTATTAGAGCTAGTTTAAGCTTAAATTAGAATTAGATTAAAACATTCAGCGGTAATATCCTGCACTTAATACAGCAGAGAAACCAAAGGAATAAAGAAGAGTAAGCATTCGTAGCGATTAGAGAAAAAGGCTTAAGCTCTTTGGAAGTTACAGATGCTGTAATATTGAAAACAAGCGGAAGCATAACAGTCATCGACTCCATGAAGAAGGTGCAATCAGGAACCACGCAACACATTCAAAAACCCAAAAACATGTTCTGAATACATTACACAAATTAGTTCTTCCAATTATTTAAAAACAGGCTTTCGGGGCGAATAGGTAATCATCAACGTACCCAGGCGGCTGTTAAACCCCATTATTGGTGATGTCATAATAAGTTTGCTCGCACCAATCTGTTCTACAATCGTACTATCAATTGTTAAGTATGCCTGTTTTGAAACAGTAGAAAAATCTTTACCTTCTAATTTTTTATCGGTAGATGTAACTATGATACCTTTATTGTCAGAAATTACAATTGATTGAAAGTTCTTTTCTTTTACCATATCATTGGCATACAAATTAACCTGACTAAGATTTCCACTCATCATTTCTGAACGCACTGCCCAAACAAATGGTTTTGCCAGCAACTTTAAATAGTATTGATCGGAGTTTACCAGCATGGTCTTCGTTTGCTCTTTTAACTGTTGTTCACGTTTTGCCTGCTCCTTCTTTAATGAATTGATCTGAATTGATTTCCAGGTCCAAAGAATGGCAAGAAGGGCAACAAACACAAGTACTGCAATCAACAACTGTTTACCGGTAAATATAAAAGTTCGCTGAGTGGTTTTACTAGAAGATCTGTCCAGATCATGCTGCCTATTATGTTCCATATTGATCATCTTTTAGAATTAAATAGACTTTGTTTATATACCTAACTTTCAATACTTACTACTTGTCAATACTACCTGCATGCCAGGATATTGTATGTTGGCATTATCCTCGGCAGTAATAAAGAACTGGACTGGTTTGAAAGATGTAACGGTACTTAAAGAGCCTTTTAGTGTTTTAGACAAAAATCCGCTGGAACTAATAAGCTGACCAATATTTTTTGTACCATTCCTCTCTGTTTCCATCCAAACAACATATGTGTTTTTGGGTGGCTGCA
>CBKWHA010000316.1:0-5359 GCA_966674115.1 uncultured Chitinophagaceae bacterium | reverse complement strand
TTAAATCCTTCGGTCATCCAAGGGCTGGATGCCCGGCACGGCATTAAAAATATCACCTTTGATAACCTCAACATCAATGGGGAACAGGTGGTCAATCCTGTTGCCAGTGAGTATATAGAAATAGGCCCATTTGTTGCCAACGTGGTAATAGAAAATAAAAAGATTGAAATAACCTCATTAAAGGGGAAGGTTATAAGTCGTTCAAAATAAAGTTGGCATAATTGCTTACAACTTCTATATTCCACTTTTTTTCCAGTTTATCCTTTTGGTAAAATGAAGCTGATAAAATTTTCTTTCTTTTTCATTGCAATTTGTCCTTTAGTATCGATTGCCCAGCAAGACGTTTCCGCCTATCAATCGGCAAGAGCAGAAGACGTGATTTCTTCACCCCAATCAAAGGCAGTTAAGAAAATCAACATTGTGTTTGATTCTGCTCATAAACAATTGATCCTTCCTGTAACTCCGGGAACACGGTTAGCCTCATTCGATCCGCAGTTCGTAGCCTCTCCAGGGATCAAGATCAGCCCGAATGGTCCCCAAAACTTTGCAGGCAAGTCTGTACACTATACTGTGGCAATAAACGGCAGAAAGCCTGAAACCTTTGCAGTCGCTGCAAAAGAATACCACAATCCTGTGTTACAAGGCTATTATGCCGATCCCGATATTTTGTATGCAGAAAAAACGGGTAAGTTTTATATCTATCCCACCAGCGATGGTTTCACAGGATGGTCAGGAACTTATTTCAAAACCTTTTCTTCCAAAGACCTGGTCCATTGGAAAGATGAAGGGGTGATCCTGGACCTCCCCAGAGACGTAAGCTGGGGTAAACGCAACGCCTGGGCTCCTTGTATTATAGAGAAGAAAATTGATGGCAAATACAAATACTTCTACTACTATACTGCAGCCCAGAAGATCGGTGTGGCGGTGGCCGATGAGCCCACCGGCCCCTTTGTGGATTCAGGAAAACCATTGATAGAGGGTTATCCCGAAGGTATTAAAAGAGGGCAGCAAATTGACCCTGATGTATTCACAGATCCAAAGACAGGCAAGAATTATTTGTATTGGGGCAATGGCTATATGGCCGGAGCAGAATTGAATGAAGATATGGTTTCCCTTAAAAAAGAAACCATCAAAGTATTGACGCCTGATGCGACGTTCCGCGAGGGCACCCATGTGTTGTATAGAAAGGGCATTTATTATTTCACGTGGAGTGAAGACGATACCCGCAGTGAAAATTATAAAGTAAGATATGGAACGGCCGATTCACCACTGGGCAAGATCATGGTGCCTGAAAACAACCTGGTGATCGCAAAGGATACGGCATCAGGTATTTATGCAACGGGGCACCACACCACCCTACAAATACCTGGAAAGGATGAATGGTATATTGTTTACCATCGCTTTAATTATCCAAAAGGTATAACAATGGGAAGTGCTGCGGGCTACAACAGGGAAGTTTGTATCGACAGGATGGAATTCAACAGAGATGGAACGATTAAGCAAGTAAGGCCTACACATGCAGGCATACAACCAATCAAAGTTAAAAGGAGTAAACCTTTACAAGTATTCAATTAAGTTATCTTCACTTAAGGAACCAAACAGCTAATTATAGCATTACTTTATTTCAGATTGAATAAGTGCAGAACGAATGTATGAATAGATTATCCTCTTAAGTACAGATGATAATCTATTCATGCACAAGATTTAGATACTTTTATTTGTGCCTAGTACAATCGTATCAATTGATTTACCCTTTAGTTACAGTGTGATACTTTTACCTTCGTCAACATTCGTCTCTTTTTCCTTTTCCTCCGTGTTTACGATCATCAGTACAATTTCACCAGTAGGATTGACAAAGGCCAGATGATCTTTTCCTCCTGAAGTTTTTAACCGGTAAGCTCCAGGTAAAACAAAGTGGCTCAGGTGCTTCATCAAGTAATACTCAGGATTATATTTTAATTCACCAGTCTGCTTTTTTACCGATGAACTCAATGCCGCACCCTTAATCCATTTAGCATCTGGCGTTGAATAAGTCCATGTAATTTTTTGTGCCCGCACACATAATGCAATCATAGTCGGGAGGATAACAGCAAATACTCTTTTCATATTTACAGCATAATTAATGCAAGTGTATAGTAGTGGGTATTTTTTACAGTTTTGATGGTGCGGTTTTTTGAAAACCAATGATTTATGTATCGATTCGAGTGAGTTCGGAAATGTATGGTTGTATGGGTTTCGATAGTTGCATGAATCCAAGAATGGCAATTTTGCCCCTCATTTAAGACCTCTTTGACCCCAGATCATTTTCATCAACCCATCTAATTTCGAATTTGTTAATAGGCTTTTGCCTTTGAACAATCATTTAATCTTAAAAAACGATCATGAACATTCGCTTGTCAACTGAAGCGCTTTTCTACTTTAGGGCGCGTGAGCATTTACATTTCCTCAATAAACTTCTCAACAGTTTTTTAATAACAATATGATAGAGTTTCTATCAAGCAAAGCAGGCCTGTCCTGTTCTTCTCTATTCATTATTTTAATTACGTTACATGAAAGCAATATTTACAAATCACCATTTATGGAGAAACAAAACATTATTTAGCCTTTTGTTTCTCTTTTTAATATGTCTGGCAGTACCCAAAGGCTTGCAGGCACAAAGATTTGTGCATCCGGGTATACCGTTTACAAAGTATGACCTGGAGCAGTTGAAGGCCAATATTACCAAAGAGCCCTGGCTCTCGGCTTACAATGCCTTTAAAAATGACAGCCGTTCCAAACTTAGCTATGGCATGCAAGGGCCGGTTGCTACGGTGACCCGTGCGCCTAATTTAAATAACACGCGGTGGATCAGTGACATGATCGCCATTCATAACCTGGCGTTCATGTGGGTCTTTACCGGTGACTCGGCCTATGCCCGCAAAGCCACCGACATGCTGGATGCCTGGGCGGTGACCAACACCACCTGGGGGGGTGGAGAATCCATGCTGGACATCGGCGATTATGTGGAGTACTGGGCTACAGGGGCCGATATCCTCAGGTCCACCTTTCCTGGCTGGACCGCTGAAAATACGGCACATGTTAAGAACTATTTTATGAATGTGCTGTATCCTACATCTTGGGTACCCTTTCCATTACGCGATGCAAACAAAGGTGCCCTTCAATTAAAAATAGCACTGGGTGCGGCGGCTTTCTGTGATGATACCACCAAGTTCCGGGAGGCCATAGAGGTGTATCGCATGGATGCCGGAGGCGGCATGCGCAACAGCTTACCCAATGGTGAGGTGGGTGATGCCGGCCGTGACGACCACTGGCGCGTACAGGCCGCAGCCCTGGCCTGGGGGGCGGAAGTAGCCTACAAGCAGGGTATTGACATGTATGAAGAACTGGACAAACGAGTGTTGGCCATTGGCGAGCTGTACCACAAGTATGCCTTTGAAGGCGATACGATGACCTTCATCCCTTTGGGCAATTATGCCTCTTATTGGACTGGCTGGGGTATCCCGCCCGGTGCTCGCAGGGGCGACATGACCAACCTCATCCTGGGCGCCTATTCCCTGCGTAAGGGCATACCTACCCCATATACGGATAAGATGCGGGCCGCATTGGGCGGCGCCGGGGGTAATTTCCTGTACCTCAAATCATCGGATACTTCCACCGCTACGCCCTTACCGCCGGTGTTTTATCCAGCCGACCATGTGCAGCCGGTGAGCCATTTGACCAATATGGATATCGGCAATCCCGGTATTGCCGGCAGTGCTACATATAACAATGGGGTGTGGACCGTACAGGCGGCGGGCACTTCCACCAGCAATGCCTTTAATTATACCTTTCAGAAGATGAGTGGTGATGCCGGTTTGGTAGTCAAGGTGGACAGCATGTCGCTCAGTTCGTCAGGCTGTGGGGTGATGATCCGCCAGTCGCTGGAACCGGGGGCACCCTTTTGGGATATATACCTGGCCGCTACCGGTGGCACCGGTAGGCACTGGCAGCCCAAGGCGCCCTGGTGGCTGAAGATCGAGCGGGTGGGCATCCGCATCTTCACCTACCATTCCCATGATGGCATCCACTGGACCAATCTGGGCTGTTCCTATTCCACCAGCCGTCCGGAGGAGTTGTATTATGGTTTTTATACCATTTCCAACAACAGCTCGGCCCTGAACAAAGCTACGTTCTCCCATGTGGCTTTCAGCCAGGGGGCACCTGTAGGTGCCCCGCAGATCAGCAGCGCCACATCGGCCACAGGGAAGGTGGGTAGTGCATTTAATTATGCCATTACAGCTAGTGGTAATCCTACAACTTTCAGTGCAACAGGTTTGCCTGCAGGTCTGAGCCTTGATACCACTACAGGCCTTATTTCCGGCACCCCGGATTCGCTGGGTACCTATGTGGTGACTTTGGGTGCCACCAATGCCAGTGGAACGGGATCTGCCACCTTGGTGATCAAGGTCATCAACAATGCGGCACCCGATGCACCTGCTGGCTTAAGCGCTAGTGTGGTAAATACAACACAAATCAGGTTGTCCTGGACTGCTGCGCCTAATGTGACCTCTTATACGGTGAAGCGTTCCCTTTCTGTAGATGGTCCGTTTACCGATATACAAAACGGTATTACAGGTACATCTTTTACTGATGCGACGCCTGTTCCGGAAGTGAATAATTATTATCTGGTAACGGCATTTGCTGGTGAGCTGGAAAGCGGCAATTCCAATATCGTGTTTGCCTCCGTGCCGCCGGCCATACCATCCAAGCCTGTGGTGGTGAACAAAAGCGGGCAAATAGACTTGAGCTGGGAAGTAGCCAACGGAGCTTCCTCCTATAAAGTAAAACGTGGAACACGCAGCGGTGGCCCTTACACCACCATTGCTACGGTCGCTGCCAACAGCTATACTGACACGAATGTGACCAATGGCAACCCTTATTATTATGTGGTTTCTTCGGTAGGTACTACACAAGAAAGTGCCAATTCACAAGAGGCCTTTGCTGTACCAGGCTCTAATTCCGTAACCTGGAATTCAGTTTCTTCAACGTCAAACTGGGGCTTGGCGGCTAACTGGGTGGAGAATAGTGTACCACAAAGTCCGGCTATCGTTACCTTCAAAACTTCCGAGGATACGGTACTGACCAATGATCTTCCTGGCCTGGAAGTTTCCCGTATACAGTTTGAATCCGAAGCCAGTAAATATTCCATTAGTGGCGATAGCATTGCCCTGAACAATGACCTGGTGAACAATTCTACCCAATGGCAGACCATCACCACACCGCTGGTACTGAACAAGCAATTGAGTGTGGCAACTAATACGAATGGTATAACCTTGTCAGGCCGCATAAGCGGTACGGGCAGCCTGCGCAAAACTGGAGG
>CBKWHA010000315.1:0-5441 GCA_966674115.1 uncultured Chitinophagaceae bacterium | reverse complement strand
TATCGACGAAATTTCTATGGTCCGTGCCGACCTTTTGGATGCTATGGATGCGGTGTTCCGGCATTTCCGCCGTCAGCCCCTGCTGCCCTTTGGCGGTGTTCAGGTGTTGTACATCGGCGACCTCTTCCAACTGCCGCCGGTGGTAAAGAACGATGAATGGGATATGCTGAACGAGTTTTATGAAAGCCCCTTCTTTTTCGATTCTTTGGCAGTAAAATCAACTCCTCCGGTTTATATCGAACTGAAAAAGATCTACCGTCAAAGCGATACTACTTTTATTCACGTCCTCAATAACATCCGCAACAACCAGTGCGAAACGCAGGATCTGGAGCTGTTGCACCAGCACTTCCAACCCCAGTTCACTCCGGCCAAGGAGGATAACTTCATTACCCTGACCACGCACAATGATAAAGCCGATGCCATCAACCGGACAGAATTGCAGAAACTACCCGGGAAAGTGCACCAGTTCAAGGCCGAAGTCATCGGTGAGTTTTCCGACCGCTCTTTTCCTGCAGATGAAACGCTGTCTCTGAAAGTGGGCGCACAGATCATGTTCTTAAAGAACGATACAGGAGACAACCGTAAGTTTTATAATGGAAAGATCGGCACCATAAAATCAATTCATGATGATAAAATAACCGTTTCCTTCCCTAACGAGACCGATACGCTGGAACTTAAAAAGGAACTCTGGCAAAACATCCGCTACCACTACGGACTGGAGAACGATAAAATTGAAGAAGAAGAATTGGGCACGTTCAAGCAATACCCCATCCGCCTGGCCTGGGCCATTACCATCCACAAAAGCCAGGGACTAACTTTTGATAAAGCCATCATTGATGCCGGTGCTTCTTTCGCCGCCGGTCAGGTGTATGTGGCACTAAGCCGTCTGACAAGCTTGGATGGCCTGGTGCTGAAATCAAAGATCTATCCGCACTGCATCCATACAGACGAACGGGTTTTGCGTTTCCTGGAGGCCAATGAGCCCAATGATGAGGCTTTACAGCAAATGCTGAAGCAAGAACAGGAACAGTTTATTCGCAATTCCCTGGTTCAAAGCTTTAGCTGGGCCAAAGTATGGGAAGCCATCAAGCTGCATGTGGAAAGCTACGAACGCCGCCAGGTTCCGGAAGCCAAGGTTGCTAAAGATTGGGCCAATGGATTGCTGAATATAGTTCAGGATTTACAGGAAGTAGCCCTGAGATTCCAGAAACAACTGGTACGCCTGTTCGAAGAGGGAGCATCTGACGGCTACGAACAATTGCACAAGCGCACGGCTTCGGCCTGCAACTGGTTTATCAAGGAAGCCGATGAAAAGTTACGCTCATCCATCGACAAACACATAGAAGAAACAAAGCAAAAAAGCAGGGTGAAGAAATACTTGAAAGAGCTTCAAGCCCTGAAATTAATAGTAGAACGTAAAAAGCTCCAGTATCAGAACGTGCTGAACATAGCCACCGCTTTGTACCAGTCTAAGAGTGGCGCTGAAATCCTGGAAGCTGTGGAAGCCCTCCACAAACCGCAACCTATAGATGCACCTGCTCAGCAACAGCAGGAACAGCAGACAAAAAAGAAAGAAAAAGGCGAAACCCACCGCCTCAGCCTGCAGATGTATAAGGAAGGTAAAAGCATAGCCGATATTGCACAGGAGCGCAACCTGGCGCCTACTACTATTGAGGGGCACCTGGCCTCTTTTATTCCAACAGGGGAAATAGATGTACTGGAATTGGTAGATCAGTCCAAGCTAGACAAAATATTAGAAGTGCTGGATCAGGAATCCGAACCCGTGTTTGCCACTTCTGTAAAAAATAAATTAGGCGCTGACTTTTCTTATAGCGAAGTTAGAGCCGCCATGAAATACTGGGAAAAGGAAAACTACGACGCTGCCGGCACGTCTGCCCAATTTTCTCCGGATTGAATGCGTTTGATCTGCGTCTCCGTTACTTTAAACTGCTTCGCCAGCAAGCGCAGGGGTTTGCCTTCCTGCAGGCGTTTCTTTAAGATCATTACACGTGTAACAGTGAGTTTGTAGCCTTTGGAATGTTCAGCTCTCCTGCCCAACCTTTGAGCCTTGTCTGCAATCACGGCAGGACTCTTTTGCTGGTGTACAACACTTTCTGCAGGTGTTACCCACTTCAAATTAGTATGACGGTTGTTTCTTTTATTGAAATCCAGATGAATAACTACACTGTGCTCCTGCGAAGGTCTTTGACAAAAATGAGTAGCTACCATCCGGTGCACCAGAAAAGCAGTATTCTTGGTTCTTCTGCGTTCACCTTCGGCCAGTTCTTTTTTGTATTTCTTTTTCAGTGAAGCCAATACCTTTTCTTCTAAAGCAACCACTCTTTTCAACTGCGCGGCCTTGCGCTCATTGTTGCAACTATTTAATTCTTTAACGCTTGCAGCAATTTTCTTGTTCAGGGCGGCAATATCGGTTCTGAAGCGTTGGAGTTTTTCTTCGGTTGCTCTATCCCGTTCAGAAAATAGTTTCAGGCGAATAATAGGATAACCATCCTGCTGAGATCCTTTTAGCAGGCGGCCTGATGAAAGCTTTGATTCGCTTTTTACCCTTCCATAATTGGAAATATAGATTCTAAGTGAATTGACATACTCAAAATCAAAGGTTACTTCTTTCCACTCTTCGTTAGGGAAATTGGTGATTTCAGTTGTGTTATTCGGCATTTTTGCAATACTTAGGCGAATGTACTGATCAAACAGCTTTAGAAGAAGCTTTCTTTAACATTTTTATAATTACAGAAGAGCTTAATGTGTATAAAATGTTAGTTTAATTATGCCGTATTCGTTCTGTATTTCATCTTACGCGGGAAGAGCAACTCTACCGTAAAAATGAGTAGCATACTAATGGCTGTGGTTGCTGTTACTTTAATAATAAAGGAAAGAAGAGTTCCGAAGTCAAGCCACTCAAGCAATACCAGGTAAATGTGATGTATTGCCGTAAGAATAAGCGCATATACGGCATAAGGTCCCCAGCCCATAGCCCGTGGGGAGGGTTCACGGAAGGTAAACTCAGTCACTTCTTTAGGCATCAGTATGTGGATAATAAAAGGACGCACATAAGCGATCAGAACACAGGCCGCCGTATGCAGGCCAGGAGTCATCATAAAATAATCAAGAGAAAGACCTGTTACAAACCCTATAGCCAGCAAAGCCAGGCGCGGAGTCGCAAAAGGCAGCCACAGTATGAAAAGATAATACAGGTATGGTATAATAAACCTGTGCAAGCTGGGTATTTTGTTGAGTACAAATACCTGCACCAAAATAAACACCGCTAATCGAAAAATATTTTTAACCAGATCACTCACTTAGGTTTATAGTTTTTTGTTTACATATTATCGACCTTATCACTCTATACTTCGTACTTCTAACCTCGTACCTCGTACTTACTTTCTCTGCTGGTCCATCTTCTTCCTCGTCTCCTCATCCAATTTCACCTGTTCATCACGCTGAAGGTTCTCTACCACAAACACCTGCTGCAAGGCAGAAAAGTCAGTGGCTGTTCTCACTTTCAGCAGGTAAAAGCCTGTTGCTTTATCCATACTGATGCCGGCAATGGTTCCTATTAAAAATCCTGGAGGATAGTTGTATGAATAAATACTGGTCAGTACAGAATCGCCTTTCTTCACTTCTACGTCTCTTGAAATACCCTTAAGGAAAACAAACCTTGGGTCTTTGGCATCCCACTCCAGTTTACCAAACACATTCGAATTCTTTAACGACGCCTGCACCTGGCTCTGTGTATGTAGCAGGGTCATCACCTGGCTGAAGTTCGGGCTTACATTCACCACCAATCCTACCAGCGTGCCATTAGAACTTAAAACAGCCATATTATCACGCACACCCTGTTTATAGCCACTGTTCAATTGAAAATAATTCTTTTCAAAACCGGTAGTGCCATAAACCACCTTGGCGGGGCGCCAAAAGTAACGGCGTACGCTTTTGGTGGTATCGTTGATCAGCAAAGAGTCGGTGACCAGTTTAACAGTTGTATCTGTTATTGCAAAATTGCTCCTGAGCAGGTTGATTAGGGAATCATTCATCTGGTGCACCCGCCTGTTTTCCTCGCGCAGATGAAAATAATCGTCCACCTTGTCCACTTGTGTATTGATCTTGCCTGTAATTTCATTGGCAACACCACCAAAAGCAGCCTTATGGTAACGGTTATACTGGAAAAGCATATACAGAGCCACTGCCTGCAATACAAGGAAGCACAGCAGCACAAAGTACCGTTGAATGAAAAGGAAAATGTTACGCATGGAAACTTTCTGTCTATCTCATCACAAAAGGATAGCGCTCGTAATTTTTAAGCGCCAGGCCTGTACCACGTACTACACTTTTCAGCGGATCGTCGGCTACGTGAACTGGTAATTTGATCTTTTGGCTTAAGCGCCTGTCCAGTCCTTTCAATAAAGCACCGCCACCTGTTAAATAAAGTCCGCGGCGATAAATATCCGCAGCCAGTTCAGGAGGCGTTTGTTCCAATGCTTTTAATATAGCTTCTTCTATTTTGAAAATGCTTTTATCAAGTGCTTCGGCAATTTCCTGGTAGCTTACATAGATCTGCTTGGGAATACCTGTCACCAGGTCGCGGCCATTTACCGGGATATCGTCTGGTGGGTTCTCCAGGTCTTTCATGGCTGCGCCAATCTGTATCTTGATTTGTTCGGCTGTACGCTCACCGATCAGTAAGCTATGGTAGCGACGAAGTGCTTCCATGATATCAGCCGTAAATTCATCACCTGCAATCCTGATCGATTGGTCGCACACAATACCTGCTAAGGCAATAACGGTGATACCGGTAGTACCGCCACCAATATCAATGATCATATTACCTACCGGCTCTTCTACATCAATGCCAATACCCAGCGCGGCTGCCATTGGCTCATGTATAAGGTAGACCTCTTTGGCACCTGCCTGCTCGGCACTGTCGCGAACGGCTCTCTTTTCCACCTCCGTTATCGAAGAAGGAATACAGATCATCATGCGCCAGCTTGGCGGAAATAGGGGTTTCTTAGGATAAACGAGCTTGATCAATTCACGGATCATCAATTCTGCCGCGTTGAAGTCGGCAATTACGCCATCTTTCAAAGGTCGCACAGTGCGAATGCTTTCATGCGTTTTTTCATGCATCATCAAGGCACGCCTGCCAACAGCCAGAACCTCTTTTGGATTGTTACGGTTGAGCGCAACAATGGACGGTTCGTTCACAACCACCTCGTCATTATGTATAATTAACGTATTCGCTGTACCAAGATCTATGGCAATCTCCTGTGTAAACCAGTTAAAAAGTCCCATGCTGCTCTATGGATTTAGAGATAATTTAAGAAGGTTGTGCAAAGTTGCTGGAAATAATCGGAATGGACAAAGTAAAAAAAATACCAATTTTTCTAATTAGATCCTCCAAGCTCTGCTTTAGCAAATGTTTA
>CBKWHA010000314.1:0-5500 GCA_966674115.1 uncultured Chitinophagaceae bacterium | reverse complement strand
ACAGAGTTTCCAGTGAATGAAACCGGTATTTCAATTTGGAATGAGTCCCGGCAGTACACACCTGAATTTATTGAACTGCTAAAAGAGTATTATTTGTATTTATAGTCTATGGTTTGTAATAAAACCATAGACTATAAATTACCTTCAGCTTTTTGGCAAAACATAGCTCTTCACATCTTCCTTTGTAATTGTCTTATTAGAAAGAATTACCAATCGTTCTACCACATTACGCAGCTCGCGAATATTACCAGTCCAATTATATTCTTTTAAAGATGTCATCGCATCATCTGAAATTCCTTTTTTAGGAATGCCATAGTCGCTACAGATATCGTCCAAAAATCTGTCTACGAGTAATGGAACATCTTCTCTCCTCTCGTTTAAAGAAGGTACATGGATTAAAATCACACTAAGACGATGATACAAGTCCAGGCGGAAATGTTTTTCCTCGACTTCCTTCATCAGATTCTTATTAGTAGCCGCAATTACCCTTACATCAACATTTATTTCTTTATCCCCACCAACACGGGTAATTTTTCCTTCCTGCAAGGCACGCAGCACTTTTGCCTGGGCGCTAAGGCTCATATCACCTATTTCATCCAGGAATAGTGTTCCCCCATTGGCTTGTTCGAATTTACCAATACGTTGTTTGATAGCCGAAGTAAAAGATCCTTTTTCATGGCCAAACAATTCGCTTTCAATTAATTCACTTGGAATGGCGGCACAATTTACTTCTACCAGGGGATTATCAGCCCGGTTACTCTTTTCATGTACCCACCTGGCGACCAGCTCTTTACCCACACCATTTTCACCGGTTATTAGTATTCGGGCGTCCGTTGGCGCCACTTTTTCAATGGTTTCCTTAATTTTCTTGATAGGCTCCGATTCACCGATCATATCCTGAACTTTAATTGCCTTGCGCCGCAAAGTTTTAGTTTCAGAAACGAGGTTATTCCGTTCCATTGCATTGCGGATAGTAATCAGCAATCGGTTTAGATCTGGTGGTTTTTGGATAAAATCGTAAGCACCCTTTTTTACTGCCTCAACTGCAGTTTCAATAGTACCATGTCCAGATATCATAATTATTGGGACATCAGGATTTTTTTCTACAGCTTTCTGTAGAAACTCCAAACCGTCAATTTTGGGCATTTTGATATCACAAAGAACTGCGTCATAGTTCTTCTCGCTAAACTTCCTCAGCCCTTCTTCCCCGTCGGAAGCTTCATCGATCTTATAACCCTCAAAAGTGAGGATTTCAGATAAAGTCTTTCTTATAGCTCTCTCGTCATCAATAATTAATAAAGTAGACATCAAAAGAAGATTTGAGGCGCAAATGTAAACGATTTAGACCCAATATAAATTTCAATTAAACCGTTCACGTATTGAAATTTATTAGAATTTATTAATGATTGTGTAAGTTCGAAAAATGCGCTGTAATTTTAGTTAGAAAAAGGATAAAACACATATTCTGTACTTTCTCTTTTATACTTTGCATGGGTACGGGTTAAAATAATTGATCGTCCTTCGTTTTGAACGGTGATGATGCAATGCCAGCCACCGGTATCGTACCAGTAAATTTCAGTTTCATCATTGTCATCAAAGTGAAACAATATCTGTTCGGCATTGCCATTTTCCAGAACAGTTCTCATGACCTCGTTTATACTACCATTAGCTATTCCCATCAACAAATAATTATTTGCCTGATCATTACCTGGTTGTTCTATAAAAAGCTTTATAAAATTGTAAGAAGGGTTATTTGGCATTTTTCTTATATAAGCTCCATCCGACCTCAAACTGAAATGTGTATTCATGCCTTTGGATTATTTTTCAAATGATACAACTATTGCCAGCTAATTTAAAAATTAATATTCTATAAATCCAGTTTTCCGGTCACGTCTCAAAAGAATTAACTGTTGTGTTTGGGCCAATGATTCTCTTACTGAGTCTTCATAAGCAGGACAGCATAAAGGAATTAAACGGGAAGAAGGAAGACTCGTATTGAAATGAGAAAAAGATCTTTGCATTCAAGCATTATTTAATTTAGACAACTATAACTGTAGCAATATGCAAGGTCTCCCTGTAACTGTTAGAAGGTCGCTAGAACTTATTGGCATTTATTTCTTAGGAGTAATTATCTATGTAGGCAAGGGTATCATAACCCCCTTATTGACAGCTTTTTTTATTGCCATTCTTTTATTACCATGTTACCGCTTTTTCAGAAAAAAGAAGTTTCCTGAAGCTCTTGCAATCAGCCTCTCGCTCTTGATTTTGATCATAATTGTGGCCTTGTTGATTTGGTTTTTCTCTGCACAATTCTCCCGCCTCTTTCATGATTTTCCTCAAATCAAGGAAAATGTGATGATACACCTTAATTCATTAAGCGGATGGATTAATGAAAAAACGAACTTCTCAACAGAACGTCAGTTGGCATTGATCAATGAACAAAGCAATAAACTTCTCAATTATGCGGGTGGGCTCTTAGGAGGGGCTGCAGCTTCACTTACTTCGATTTTTATTTTTTTTGGTTTACTGCCGATTTATATTTTTTTACTCTTATTTTATAAAAACCTTTTGCTACGGTTTGTATTTATGTGGTTCCCTGAAAGTAATCATAGCCAGGTAGAAGAAGTAATGCGCGAATCTGAAATTATTATTAAAAGTTATCTGACGGGGCTTTTGATTCAAATTTCTTATATTACTTTCCTATTAGGTACGAGCTTAATGATCATCGGGATCAAGCATGCTCTTTTGATTGGAGTCATCTTCGCTATCCTTAATTTAATACCTTATGTAGGCGCCCTAATAGGGAATATTATAGGTGTTTTGCTCACTTTAAGTTCTTCGCAGGAGCTATGGCCTGTATTTGCCGTCCTGGTCACTATAGCTGTTGTTCAATTCCTCGATAATAATATTCTGATGCCCAGGATAGTAGGTTCTAAAGTAAAGATCAATGCACTGGCCAGTATAGTGGGTGTAATTGTTGGCGGAGCATTAGCAGGTATTTCTGGCATGTTCCTATCGCTGCCGTTAATTGCCGTTTTAAAAATAGTATTTGACAGGACCAATCATTTGAAACAATGGGGCGTATTGTTTGGCGATGAAAAACCTAAACACAGCCCTATGTCTTTTCCGGTGTTCAGAAAGAAAAGTAGAGTGGTTCAGAAAAAACTTGAGGCTGAAAACAAGATTGAACCACCTAAGAAAAAATAATAATTTGATCAGGGTTATTAACAACCACAAGCTTTTCTTTTCCTTTTACTCGAACCCAGGATCTGAATAGCCAGTTCTCCAGAGATTTCTTCAACTCCACATACTTTTTTGAGATACCATTTGTAGTCCTCTGTCTGGTATAATTCAGTTAAGGTGCCAGGTAAAAGGGTTATGTCCTGATGTAGAAATCTATGTGCTATATCGCCATTCACCAGAAATGTGTGTCTTACTTTCATGATGCTTGTTTTATGGAGGCAAAATTAAACGAACGGCCATTTTTACTATTGTCTGATGATATGAAATAGATAATGCGATCATATGAGTTTAGTCATAAACAGATGTTGCAAACATCGTTCTTATTAATTGTTAATCTTCTGTCTGCTTGCGCATTTATCCGGCGGTTTAACACCAGGCGGCACTTATTTTGATGCCATTTACTTAAATAATAACATTAAATTGTTTATTATGAATATTTTAAAATATCTATTAAAAACAACCTACTATATCCTGATCAGCGCAGTGGTTTGCCTGCAAATTGCTTTTGCACAAGATTCTGAAAAAGAAACCAAAATAAAGAACCTGATTACATCAGGAAAATATGTGTTTGAAGCTCAATCTGCCATGCCCTTGCGGGGACAAGTAAGACAATTAACATATGGCTTCGATCTCAGGATTTCGAAAGACACTTTGATTTCTTACTTACCCTATTTCGGGAGGGCATATGTAGCACCGATCAATCCATCTGACGGTGGAATTAATTTCACCTCTACCAGTTTTGATTATACAGTTAAAGCAAGGCGGAAAGGCGGCTGGGACGTTGAGATTCAGACCGAAGACCAAAAGGATAATAAAAGAATGATGCTGAAGATACAGGAAAGCGGATATGCATCCTTGCAGGTTACCAGTAATGACCGTCAACCAATATCCTTTAATGGCATTATAACAGAATGGAAGAAAAAATAGCAATAACTTGACACAGGTTAGTAAATGGCCAGTAAAAAGTTGACAACAATTAAATATTTAGGACTTCAATGTCATAAAAGACAGTAGTGACCTGGTTTTAGTTTTACAATCTGAAATACAGATCATGAAACGCTCATCAACTATTACTGCCGTTTACAGCAAATTGAATTTATCTGAATCAATTATGGAGAAACTGATTGATAGCCAGGCAGAAGAAACTGATTACAACCCTTTTTTTAAAGAATATAAAAAAACCAGATACAAGTCTAAAGAAGGAGCAACCGAAGGCATAGTAGAAATGACTTTTATCAGTGATGATTACAACCAACTCAACCGTATCTCTATACCTGTTAAAGGCTGTTTTTTATTTACCTGTGTGAAAGGAAGATTTGGCTCTATAAAAGCTATCTGGAGCACGTCGTTAAATTGAATGTGATGAAGATGAAATAGTTATTTGCCATTATGCTATTAACTTAGCATCATGTATACGATTGAAAGCAGCAAACTTAGCGTAAGCATTCAAACAAAGGGCGCTGAACTGACAAGTATTTTACATACTGATAATGGTTTGGAGTATATGTGGAATGCGGATCCAAAATTCTGGGCCAAAACATCGCCGGTATTGTTTCCTATTGTAGGTACCCTGAAAGGCAATACTTATTATTATAATGGAAGATCGTATAACCTT
This sequence comes from uncultured Chitinophagaceae bacterium, assembly GCA_966674115.1. Taxonomy (GTDB): domain Bacteria; phylum Bacteroidota; class Bacteroidia; order Chitinophagales; family Chitinophagaceae; genus Flavisolibacter. Next base: position 642 of record CBKWHA010000314.1, on the reverse strand, counting down.
CCCCGCCATGGCTTTGCTCGTGATAAGGAATTTTCAGTATCTGAACACAATGAGGACTCTGTCTTGTTCTCTATTAGCAGTGATGAAGAGACTCTTAAAATATTTCCCTTTCAATTTGTTTTCGACATTTTTTACAAAGTAAAAGCTAATGAACTTGCTGTAACTTATACAGTGCGGAACATAGGAACTTCAGAATATATATATTTTTCTGTTGGTGGTCACCCGGCTTTTAAAGTACCAGTAGCAGAAGGTACAGCATATACTGATTATACTCTTGTTTTTAATACAAAAGAAACTACGGGACGTTGGCCTATTTCCAAAGATGGATTGATTGAAAGTAATCCTGAGCCATTGTTAAATAACTCCAATATTATTCCACTTTCCAAAGAACTATTCTTAAAAGATGCACTGGTATTGAAACATCTTCGATCCAATTCTGTGCGGCTTCAATCTGGTAAGACTCCACACGGACTGGAGTTTGATTTTACAGGTTTCCCTTTTCTTGGTTTATGGGCGGCCCCGGGAGCTGACTTTATATGTATTGAACCATGGTGTGGTGTTGCGGATAGCGTACATACAGATCAGCAATTACAAAATAAAGAAGGCATTATCGCTCTCCCAGCGGGTGAAAAATTTGAAGTT
>CBKWHA010000313.1:0-5504 GCA_966674115.1 uncultured Chitinophagaceae bacterium | reverse complement strand
AAATAGGATCTGCCTTTGCTCATATTGCTCCGGTTCTGCCGATTCTACTCCTTCAGAATGATACACCTTGTCTGCAGTTTCTAACTGTAAAGTAGATCCTTGCTCCGCATCATTTACTTGTTCCACTTCATTTACCTCCTCAACTCGATTTACCTCCTCAACACGATTTACTTCCTGAACACTATTTACCCCTTCCAAACTATTTACTCCCTCCTCACTATTTAATGGCACCGGCATCTCCTTCTCTAACGCACCATTTTGGGCAGACTGCCTTGTTACCGCGTTGCTTACCCCACCAACGGAATCATCTGGTTGGTTCGGTTGACTACTGATATCAACGCCTGCTTGTTTCGCATAAAAGAAAAAGGTTTTCATGGTAATACCATTCCCTCTGGCCTTCAGGCAATTGTCATACTGCTTATCACATTCCCCTCTCACATAACGCGGGTAAAAGCAACTGATCCTGTGAAAATATTCCCTGCCTCCTTCACCAAAAGCACTGGCTAAGGCAAAGCCAATGTTACGCCAGTGGGTGTAAGTCGAAGTGATATCGATCTGCGACGCTTCAATGCTCTTAATGACGCTTTCCACTTCTGAAGTATCGGTGTTGAAAGTGGGCATATTGTTATGGGAAGAAGAATGCCCGCTGCTTAAGGCAGGCGCCCCTGCGGGCGCCTGTTGTACCGGTTCTTTATCGTTCAACCAGTCCTGTGGATTAAATTCTTTTTTCTCCATTAAATGGTGTATTTAGGATTGATATAAATGTTGGGATCATGAGGCAGAAAACAGGCTCTCGATACGTCCTTGCCCGATGGGTCTATCTTCTGACCGTATGCCTTCAAAAGATAAATACCAAGGCTCCGTGCCCACTCCTGATGCGTGGTTTTCTTAAGATCAATAGGAATGATCCATTTAAGCCCGTTGCCCGATGGAGAGACAAACAGCAGCTCTGTTTCAAAGTAAGGATCCTGCAGCAGCTTTTGCTTAAGCCCTTCTACATCCTGCACGTGGTCTAAGTCTACCGCAAAGAGTCCTGAATGCCTTACCAGGGCATCATTTTCCCTGGTGGTGAAAATGCCGGAAAAGGTTACGTAATCAAAATTCTTTTCCTTGTATTTGCGGGCTTTCTCCTTGTCATTTAAGGCCCGCAACTTTTCGGTCGCTGCCTTGAATGTAGTGCTCTGGACCATCATACAGATATCAACCAAACTGCAGTAACCTAAAGAAGTGGTGTTTTGCACCGGCTTTCTGAAATAACTGAATTTCGGAGCACGGGCTATGCGGCTTTTATTATTTTTCAATTTGTAAGGATTCTGGGGGTTATGAGAAATGTGGGAAAAAGCAGAAATGAGCACTTGGGATCTTTGTGAGGATTGAGGACTTTGAGGAGATTGAGGACTTTGAGAACTTCCAGTACTCGATTGATCCCCATTAGCTGCAGCATGGTTAACGGCCTCCGCCCTATTGCAATAAGGCACCTTATTTCCAATACCCAGGTTCAGCTCCTCGTTCAGCTTGTGCAGCAATTCCTCACCTTCCAGCTTATAATGCAAACTGGCAAAGTCAAACACATCCCCCCTGAAATGCTCCAATTCCGTATCATAATGAACAGCCAAATTCTCTACCAGAAACACCTGCAGTGTGTATCTGTCCCCGTTAAACGGGTTTTTAGCCAGCCTACACCTCTTGCCCCTTAAAGTAAGAACCACTGCATCTGTATAGTACTTACGCAATACATGCGCATACACCTTAAGCCCATAATGTGTTTGATCAAGTATGGCTTTTTTATAAAAAATAACTTCCTTATTAAGTATTACTTTCTTATCCTTATCCTTATCAATTACTGCCGATTTATTTTGTTCCATGTACTACCGATTTTGATTGTGAATAACTACCTTCCAGTATGGCCTCTATATCCGCCACCTTGTAATAGATCTTTTGATTAATGCGGCTGAAGGGCAACGTGCCATTGTCGCGAAGGGTTTGCAGATTTCTTTTACTGATATGAAGCGTCTGCATCACATCCTGGTTGTCGATCCAGCTATCCTTCAGATTTTCCGCCTTTGATTTTCCCTGGGCCAGTATATAGGCCTTAATAACCTCCATGTCCTGCGATAGGAGCATGAGCTGATTCATAACTTCCTGCATCATCAGTTCCTCCTCTTTTGATTCAGGTAAGATGCTTCCATTTCCCTTACCTCCTCCAGCGTAACATTCCGGTTGCGCAACAGCCACGCATCCAGTTCAGAGCGCAGAAAGAAGATCATCTTGCCGTTTGGCTTGTAATGTGGAATCGTATCCGCACCGGTAAGCTTATACATGTGCGAAGCTGTATAGCCGCAATAGTCGCAGGCCTCGCTAAAGGTGAACACCTTTTTCTGAGCAATGCTCTGGCTTTTGATCAGCCGTTCAATTTCATCCAGACGTTTTAATAATGCGTCCATTTTAATAACAATTAAGTGGTTAGAAAATGGACTTCAGCGCTAAAGTCAACTCCGTGTTCCAGAGCCGGTGTAAAAGTGGAAATAGAGGATTGGTAGGATGATTTTGGTATTTTCTGCCTCTTGCAGCAGATTGACATTCAGTAGCTTACAAAAAATCGTGGTATTTTCTATTGGTAGTAAAGAGAGAAAATTCCGGACATCTAATAACAAATGGTTTCTTAACTACTATCATCAGCCATCAGTCATCAGTCATCTCTCATCTATCATCTAGATGACCATTTGATATAAGGGATTAGGAGTGAGGCAACAAAGCAATCCATACTTCCTTATCCAGGTAAGCATTCAGCACCTCCTCATCCTTAAAATTCCGGAACTGTTTATCTATATCTGTATTGTATCGATGATTCAAAAAGGCCTGCACCTCCTTTGCCGTTAGCGCAATTCTTCGCTTTCCTTTAAAGTAATGTTTTTGATAATAACCCTTCTTAAAGGAAACCATATACACCGCCGACATCTTTACAATATTGCCCCTCGGCTTCTTTTGAAACTGGTATTCCTTATCTATCAGCATATTATCAAACAAGGCCCTTTCCAGCCGTGCAAACTTTGTTCTGTCCGCCACAATATCATCATACCGCAACACGCCCTGCTCAGGCACCCTCGTATCATGCATCCTGGGCTCAAATACCTCCTCAGCTTCCGCAACAAAAGAAGTATCAACCCGCTCAGAATATAGGGTAGGAGCTGTAACAATAAACGAAGGCTCCGGCGCAGCTTCCCTAAAATAAAGCAAATGAATATCCTCCCTGCTCACAACCTCCCTTTCCAGATGCACCTCATATCTATGCTGCACTTCCATGTAAAGCCGTACCAGTTGAAACTTTAAAAAGTGAACGATATAAGCAGCATCAGCCAGGCACGGATCTGCTAGTTTTCGATGTTTATTCGGATGCAGCACAAAGTCAAGATCCAATCCCTTATCGCCAATAACAAAAGCCACCCGCTCCAGCTTCCGGTCTAGCGTATTCAGCGCATCATGCACAAAAAAGCTCCTTTCACTCTCATTAAAAGCAGCATCCATCTCTTCATGCAATGCATTCAGAAAACGAACCGCCTCACCCTGTATCATAGCCGCAAAGTATTGTCTCTTCGGCAAAACCGATTTTGGAAAATCCACCTCATACAACGGTTGCGCCAGGTACACCTCCTCCCGCAGGTCATGCAACAATTGCTGGTATTTCTGCACAACATGCTGATCCCTTGCCCAGGGACAAAGGTTACCAAAAAGAATTCTATGATACAGTTCTAAAGCATTATCCATGTTCGTCCAAATATGATGGCTTCTGCTTGGTAAACGACAGTTAAGAAGTGAATGGATTGCGGTCATCCGGGGCCGGTAAAACTATCAAAATAAAAGTTATCTATCCCTATCAACAATAAAAAAGGGACCCGAAGGTCCCTCTCCATTTACTACATACAACAAAAACAAAACAGAAAACTCATTTTTGAAACCACCGCACCACAGCTTTCAACACCTGCGACACTGCAAAACTCACTGCAGCACCCACAGCAGCCAAAACAGCCGTCTTCACCAAATCCGCACTACTGATATTCACAAAAATGGTCAGCACTGTCGAAGCCACCATGCTTACCCTCGTCGTCGGATCAAAATAAGGTTGTAACATACCCTCCTCCATTTTAAAATGTAAAACATCCCTCCATCATCTACCATCTATCATCTCTCATCCATCATCTTTCCTCCCCCTCCACCGCCGCCTGGCTCACCGCCGAAGCCACAGCACCAGCCACTGCCAGATACCCAGCAATCTTAACCACCACTATCGGCAGTGCAATAGGCGCAGTTGCCAACGCCACACTAACAGCCGTAAGTGCAATACCTATATTTCTCAACTTCTTAAAAAACGGAGGCGTAGCAGCCACCATTCTATCGATAAACTTTTCCATCCAAAAAAATTTAATTGTTTAAAAATGAAAGAAAAACTGTAACACTAAAGAAAAAGAAAGCCGGGGCCAAATCACCCCCAGAACCCCGGCCTCATTGGTTTTCATAGAACATTGGACTTCACCCACTCCAACCCACCATCCACCACTCATCTATCATCCATCATCCATCATCACTACGCAGCCTCAACACTCACCAACGCCAGTGCATTAAACGCGCCATTCTTCAACGGGTATTTAATAGTATTTACTTCCTGGTAAAACTCAATACCTAACGTCAAAAATAGCGGGTGCACACTGGCAGGAGTAAGGATAGACTCCAGGTTAATCGCCGCAGTAGGCAGAGTATCTATCGGCAATTGCGCCGTTTCCTTGATATCAACCACATAACTGCCAGCCGCAAAGTCAACCTCCACACCGGCAGAAACCATTTTAAAGTGCGTAGCACCAGCAGGCACAGCAATCATGTTAGCCGGCACAAACGAAGGAACATCCACCACCACCTGTCCTGTTGCCCTGTTAATAGAAGCAGTATAAGGAGCAAATAATGTTGTGCTCAGCTTACCGCCAATATTGAATTCAAATCCATGGAGCAGTTCCACATCGCCATCAACCACATTTCGCATTCCGCGTACATTGGTCGTATCCGCCTTAACCACCTTCATCATTTCCGTAGTAAGCCGGCTTGTAAGTTTGCTATCCGAAGCATTCTGCAGTAAACCCCTCAGGGATGTACGCAGTAACTTGCCTGCCTTACCCGCTCTGCCAAACTCAGCACCATTTTCCCTTGTTCGAACAAAAGCAGGATCATTAGCAATCCGGTCACCACTAACTCCACCTTTCAGCCGTACCCTGTAACCATCAGCCGATTTGTAAAATGTCACATCATCAATGGTACCTTCAATTTTAAAAATACCCGATTGTTTTGCCATAAGATATTTTTTTAGATTTTAATGATACTAGCCCCGGAGGAAGCATTTCAGGACCAGCAACAATGAATATTTTTCGCCTTCCCCACCACAATATTAGCATAACAAACCAGCCATTTACACAATCCAAACGCCCGCGGACGCGTTTGTACCCGTTTGCACCATTTAG
>CBKWHA010000312.1:0-5520 GCA_966674115.1 uncultured Chitinophagaceae bacterium | reverse complement strand
CTTTTGTTTTCAATCACCCGGTTGATATACAATTGATGTAAACACTTACTGGCAACAACTGGCTCGAAGTTGAGCAACTCTGCTGAAAGCGAATAGGTAATGGCTGAATAATGCCATGTTTGCAGGTGTGACTCCAATATTTCTATCAGCCTGTCTTCGGGGTCAATCATTTTTACATGTGTAAGCACATCTGGTAAAAAGCGCAGCACCAGGTCTGCCGATGCCATAGCCGGTGCGTTTATATCACCATTATATGCAGGCAAAAGGGTTTCTAAGTCAGCATCTTTATGTTCCCTGTATAATAAAAGTTGCGTTGCCATGTAGATGGTTTTTGCAGCCCACAAAGCGGCCTGAGGATCAAAGGGTGGTGCTTCAAAGGGATATTCCAGTGATTCATTTTTGTATTCAGATGCCAGGTAAACTATTGCTTCTTCCTGTTCTTCGGCTGACACCTGGAGGATGTTTCCAAACAACATGACTTCTTCGTAGTAACGCAGGTGCTCCAGCATTGTTCTCATTCTGCCATAGCTTTTATTTCCCGGAGGCGGATAAAGCCACCATTTGTATGATCTATTTTCATTTCAAAGGTTGCTTCCGCATCTGATGCAATGAGTCCGCCTCTAATGCCAAAGAAAATGCTGGCAGCAATGACATCGCCCGTGTTGGCCGTGACTTTGGCTTTACCGGTAAAGAAGAAGTCATCGCTTAACTTTTGTAATGGATAAAAGCTAAAATTTGTGGATATGAAAGGTTGTCCTTTATAGACAATAGCATATATGTCCTTAGCTTTCACCTTTACCGATTTACCGTTCTCATCCAGGGTTTTCACCGATGTTATTTTATCACCTTTCTGCTCCACTGTTATTTGCTTGTCAGGCACCTGGTTCTTAAATGATTGGTAGGATTCATATAATCCTTCCTGGTATTGAGAGGTGTTGTATAGCACAATATTGCTTTTTTCAAGACTGTCTATATGCACGATATCGGTAAAGCTAAGAAGATTGGTTTCTGATGCTTCTTTTTCAAGATTGTTTGCAATGAGGTCTGTTATGGCCTTGCTGCCACTGCGAAACAAAGCCTTAGTTACATCCATTGACTTTACAAAGATTACTGTATCTATTGAACTCAATTTCTGGTAAGAACCGCTTTTGTTGGCGTATAAGGCTGCTTTCAGGTAGCAGTACCCTTTTTCAATGGTAGGGCCGGTAATCTCCGCAAAACTCAATTGCCGTAATTGAAAAAGCAGTTCACCTTCTTTTGCGCTTGTGTCCACCAGGGAATTGAGCACCGCTGTTAACTGTGTGGCAAAGGGTGTTTTGGCAATGACTTTTGCTTTTTTATTAAATGCCCCAAGTTGTACGATCCCCATATGTGTGGTGTCGTACCTCGAATCCAGGTATTTGATCGTATTATAGAAGCTGTTTTGAACTTTGTGTTCAGGTAAGATCAATTCAAAACCTTCGGAACGGTTTTGAGCTTTACAGAGTGTAGCAAAGAAAAGCAGGATAAAAGTTGCGAGCAGCGTTTTGGTTGAAGTTTTCATAGTTTTTAAAACACGAAAATATAATAGCGTTTTTGAATATCAAAATCGCTTTCTGGCAACAATAACATTAGATTATCCGGGTAAGGACAATGGATTTTATAATTTTTGTAAACTTATTAAGTTACTGGAACAGCAAAATGTTTTACAATGACTGATGGATGTAGGTGGTAATAGGTATTGGCGGTAGTGGTACTTGCCACATAAGGAAACCAATAAAGCACAGTTGTTTGATAATCCCAGAAAACTGTTATTGCTGAATGCCATTCACGTAGGTCAGTGTTTCCCTTATTGTTCCATGCTCATTATAAAGAATTAAAGTTCCATTGCCGTCTTTTAAGCTCCCCGCATTTCTCCTGTTGCCTTTCTCATCATAATTGGCTATAACCGTCCAGGGTAGGCCATTTAGATACTCTTGCTCAATCCATAGTTGTCCGTTGGGATGATAGTACTTTCTGATTTTGTCAAATTTCCCGTTCACAAGTGTTACTTCCTCTTTTAGGGTGCCGTCTTCATAAAACTTTTTTGCGGGACCATTTGGCTGGTCATTTTTCATGGTCATTTGCTCTTGTATAATTCCGTTTTCATAGTAGGATTTGGATATACCATTGATGACACCGTTTTCAAAGCTTTGCTCTGTTTCAATTTTTCCGGATTTATAAAATGTCCGGATCAAAAACTTATTACGCCCATTGAAGTATTCCTGTTCTTCTATGATTGTCTGCCCGTCAATCCAATAGTTTCTTGAAATGCCATTTAAACTATCATTTTTAAAGTTTTGCACCCTTATTAGAGTTCCTTTCAGATTATAGGTTTTCCACTGACCATTCAATTTGTCGTTTACATAAGTTTGCTCCCAGATTTTGAATCGCCTGGAATGATCTGAACTGTCAATAAGGAAAAAACTGAAAATGCCATTTTTCTTGCCTGCCTTATACATGCCCTCTATACAAACCAGAGCAGTCCTGCCGCCGCCCCGAACATGTGTGGTATTGTTGTCGTCTGTATCCCAGGTTTCTGGTTCTGTTAATATATAATTGCGGCCAAAGCCGTTTTTAGGCGCTTGCGCATTCTTAAATTCAGAAGTGTCATAAATGGACACGAATTGTTTTATAGTGTATAGGGGCTGTTGAGCCGCTGCTAATTGAAAAAACAATGATGTAGTAAGTGTAAAAAAGATCAATTTATGTTTCATAATGAGATATAAGATTATTTATGATGGTCGGCAATAGTGAAGATAATGGTTTAATATTCCGCCTATATAAAAGGTGACTTTCCTGGTTTTATATATCGTTTATTGCTTCGTTTCAACAGCCCGAATTAGGGGTTCTCCTTCAAGGACGACACCTTTTAGTTGTTCATAGCTTTGTTTTAACTCTTCACTGTTAAAGGGAAGCTTATGCAAAGGAAACCTGCGCTCCATTTCCCTAAAAAGTTCTGCAGCTTCATTTCCTGAACCCTTGTTATATAAATTATTGATGTGGGTCAGGTAAGTCCACCGGAAGATGTTGTAGTTCCAGACCGCATCTTTTGAGTTTTGCAGTTGCTTCTCATCAATTGCTCCCAATGAATACATTTTTAAATTCTCTGAAACTGGCATAGTGGTCTGCTCCTTATTAGTTTTTTCCAATAATACCCTGCTTACAATACCGTCCTTTTTAAGATAATCATCCAGGAAAAGATTAAAGGTGGAATCGGTATAAATAGTAGAAAAATAAAAGTCCCTTTTATACAGGTTTTGCTTAAAAATGTCCAGTAAAATCCTGTCGCCTCTTAACAGGTAGTCCTGAAAATAGGTTGGTTTAAGCATCCAGCGAAATATCTGGCTTTTGTTTTTATCATTGATAATCTGGATTTCTGTAGCCTCCCACTCTGTGTAGTTTACCGAATCCAATTCAGTATCAGAATAATCCATTGAAACAATACCATTAGTTTTTAAATATTTTGGATACCACTGGGCGTGTAAGAGATTGACATCAATAACTATGATATCCTTTCGAAATCCTTTTATGTTTTGCAGGTATAGGATAGGGAAGGTTGTGTTGTCGCCGTAGGTAAGGAGAATTGAATTTTTCTGGCAACTCATCATAAGCTGCTTATTATATTCCAGAAAAGCATCTGTGAAGCCGCCTCTTTTTCTCCCTTCCGTAAATGCCCATGTAGCGGAGTCGGTTTTGTTTTTATGAAAATAGGAGAGAGCTAGACTGCCCCAGATAGCGGTAAGCTTGGCGTAAGGGTCCAGCACCACTATTTCACCACTATATTTAGGTTCCAGCTTATTGATGATTTCAAATTGCTCACTGGCTTTGATAGTTTGTTCCTTAGAGACCACGTGCATCTTGTTACCATCATCCATATTGAGGCGGTCAATTACATAACCTAGAAAATACCTAGCTTCGGTGTTGTTTGGTTGAAGTTGAACTGCTTGGTCCAGCAGCTCATACGCTTTTGTATAAGTTGGGCTTTGTTGTGATTGTTGTCTTTTGAATTCGCTTTTGCCACTATCCAAAAGTAGCTGGAAACCAGGTTGTTGCGCGCTGCAAATCAAGCCTGAGGTAAGATAAAGAAAGTAAATAAAGAAATATTTCATTTTAATTTTGGTTTTGTTCAACCTGGAGAACAAGTGTTTGTGATATGAAAATACGTTTATTCATTTGTGTTCATTAACCAAGAGTAGCGAAGTTATTCATGCTATCGCATCAGCATAACGGTACCTTTTTCCATCCTTACCTCTTCTCCTTCCTACTGATAGCGGCATACCCACACAAACACATTAGCATCCTGTGGTTTTCCCTTGTAGTTGCCATCTATATTTCTGTCAATCTTAGTTATCAAACAAGCGTAAATAAGGTTCAAATATGTAGGTGCGATATCTTACTCCTTGTCCGACTCTTCTTAGCCACCCTGCATTTTCAAAGGCGTTTACCAACTCGTGTGCTGCCTTTTTACTTATTTGACAAACCTCTTCTACTTTTTTTGCTGTAACTACTGGCGTTTTAAATAGATAGGTTAATAAACGCAACCCTGTATGACTTCGTTTGCCTAACTGTTGATGAATAGCATTCTCAATTTCTACCTTTAGTTGCATTACTGCAGAAAGTGTTTGAACTGCTTTAGTAGCTGTTGCTTCTATACCTACTAAAAAGTACTTTAACCAATGTATCATATCGCCTTTTTCTCTGACTCGGGTGAGGTTGTCATAATAAAGGCTTTTATTCTTTTCAAAAAAAGCACTGAGGTATAATAACGGTTGGTTCAAAATATTTTCAGATACCAGGTATAAAGTGATCAATAACCTTCCTATACGACCGTTGCCATCCAGGAAGGGGTGAATGGTTTCAAATTGGTAATGCGCTATTCCGATACGAATTAGAGCAGGGACTTGTATTCCTTCATTGTGCAAAAAATTTTCTAAATCGCTCATCAAAGGGTGTACATAATGATGAGCTGGCGGTATAAATACAGCATCCATCAGACTAGCTCCTCCAATCCAGTTTTGGCTGCTTCTAAACTCTCCCGGCAGTTTATGTTCACCCCTTACCCCCTGCAAAAGGGTTTTATGTGCCTGACGCAATAAGCGAGAAGATAAAGGCAGACTTTTCAATTGCTCAATGGCTTCATTCAGGGCTGTTGTATAATTGTGGACTTCCTGCCAATCGTTGCGTCTTTCCGGCTTTATTTCTTCTACAGGCAATAGGGCCTCATCCATATTGGTTTGTGTTCCTTCAATTCTGCTGGAAACTACTGCCTCTTTTGTTACGTGTAATTGTATGAATAAATCAATATTAGGTACGAGACGGGCAAAAGAGTTTAACTCGCCTAAACGTATGGATGCTTTTTCCAATAGGGTGTTTAAACTGGCATCATTCCAGGTCCATTGCCGGTTTATTTCGGAGGGTACAAAATAGCGACATCCCACCCCTTTTTCGACATGGCCAGGCTGACACTTTTCAATAGATTGTACGGGTAGTTCCATTGCA
>CBKWHA010000311.1:0-5583 GCA_966674115.1 uncultured Chitinophagaceae bacterium | reverse complement strand
CGTTTGGAACAAGGGAGCCAAATGTTGCAGACTATGGCATAAAATGTTGCAAACAACTGGTATTCAATAGTACATAACACTTATATACAGCTGTAAAATGTTATATGATAACATGTTTTAAGGGTATTGTTGTTACAGTTTCAGTGGCCGTCGGCAACCAGGCCACAGTATGTATTATGGATTATTCACTCCAAACCAATACGCCGGCAGGTTTCAATTCTTTTTCACCAACTAGGATCTTAGCTTTAGCTGGTACATTCATTGTATAATTTTCGGAAGAATAGTTTACAGCAATATGGAAGCCGTCACGCCAGTAGACGTACACTCCTTTCGGATAATCTTCTGTGGCTGCACCTGTTCCCTGATACGTATTTCGCAATACATCTTTTTCAAGTTTCGAATCATCGGTATCCACGCCAATATAGGTTACAGTGCCTTTGCCCACCTTGTGCCTTATCACGGCAGCTTTGCCTTTATAGAACTGGTTATCGTAAGTGGCCAACACTTCCGTGTTTTTACCGGGTTCCAGCAAATCAGCCCAATTGTTCCACTTGTAATGCGCTGAATTCATTTGCACATCCCCGTTAGCATAAGCCGAAAGCATATCCGTTGCCCTAATATGGGCCCCGATCAGCCCTGATATCGGCACGGCCGTTTCTGCTTCCCAGAAATGCCCCAAACGATTCTTTGTGGCCGTACGGCAGGTAATAATCAAATGCCCTCCTTTGGTCACATATTGCTCCCATTTCTTCACTAAAGCAGAATCGGCCATTTCGTAGGCAGGCACAATCAAAAATTTGTATTTGGAAAAGTCCGCTGATTCAGAGATAATGTCTGTGGGAGCGCCCAGGGATTTTGTCAATTCCATGAACTTAACAGGATAGTTCCAGGCATCCCATTGCCAGGTTTGTTTTTGCCGGTCAATTGTCCAGTAATTTTCAAGGTCCCAAAGGATGGCCGTAGATCTGGCTGCGAGCTTTTCCGGCATCCTGGCACCTGGCTTATATTGTTTACGCAGTTCTTTTATTTCCATCATAAACTGCATGTAATCCTCACCTCCCGGTGATGGAGTTACCCCGTCTGTCAGCATAATCCCGGCATGATACTGCTCGGAGCCGTACAAGATCTGGCGGAAACGGTAAGAACATGCCAGTTTGCCACCTGCAGCAAAGGTGTGGTACAACCACATACGTACAGTACCCGGTATAAGAAGAGGATTGTAACTACCCCAGTTAACCGGGCCTGGTTGGATTTCCATCACCCCCGATACACCCCCGACTGATTTGTAATACTCCGAGGCAAACAGGATTGGTTTGCTGTCTCCTAGCCTGAACCCCTGTTCGCCTATGTTGTCGCTGCCACCATTGGGATAGGCGGTATAGGCTGCAAAGTCAAGCTTTTTGGTTCGTCTTGCATCAGCACCAGGTGAGATGGCTGTGTAGTTGGTGGTAATGTACTGGCCTTCGGAAATATATTTGCGCAATATGCCGGCCTGAAAGTCCAGGAAATCGGCCTGGCTATCTGCCAGATACCTTTTGAAATCGAGTAATGCATGGGGATTATTTCCCCACCATCCTACCAAAGTGGTATTAGGGATGATCACCTCCTCGAAGCTATGGAACCACTGGCTCCAAAAAGCTGCTCCCCAGGCCAGATTCAAAGCATCAATAGTTTTATACTTGTTTTTTAACCACGCTCTGAAAGCTTCCTGTGAGGAAGGACTATAATCAGGGATTGCCGGGGGCTCATTATCGATTTGCCAGCCTGTCACCTGTTTATTTTGCCCATATCGTTTGGCTATTTCCGTTACGATCCTTTCCACAAACATGCGGTATTTGGGATTTGTGATGGAACCTAAGCCTCGTGTACCATTCTCACCACGGATATAATTGCCGTCCATTCTATAGGTTTCGGGATAGTTCACACGCATCCATGCCGGAGGCGTGGCCGAAGGTGTACACATCACAACCTTCAAGTTATATTTAATACAGAGGTTCACCACCTTGTCCAACCAGGAAAAATCATACTTTCCTTCTATGGGTTCCATTTTAAACCAGGCAAATTCGGCCAGGTGTACAAACTCAAAACCCATGTTGCTTATCTTCTTAATATCCCGTTCCCACTGATTTTCATTCCAATGTTCGGGATAATAATAAATACCTGTTGTGATCAATTCTTTTTCAGGAAAAAACCGGTTGAATGCCTGAGATCTTGCTGTGAACCCTGTTAACATCAGAATGGCACAGAGTACTGATATCCTCCTTCTTAAGTAATTCATATTTTATATAACTGATAAAGTGAAACTTAGCATTTGAATAATATGGGTAGAGCGCTCTTCGTTATCTATTAGTAATTTTTCCGGAAACTGTTTTAATATTTAAAGTGGCCCCGGATAAGCCTGGTGAAGTAACCGTTAATTTAATATCACCTGTACTGTGCGTACTTCTAATTACGACCAATGCACGTCCGCGCCATGCTTTCCGCGTATTGCCCACATATTGGTCATAATCTTTCAAATCAGCATTATCTACGCCTGCAATCACACCAGGTCCATCAATTTTAAAATGAAGGCGGTTTGCTGCATTCGGTTGAAAGATGCCATCCTTGTCTGTTATTTCAACTTTAACATAAGAAAGATCTGATCCATTGGCTAATATTTCCTTTCGGTCGGCAGTCAGTTCAATTTTTGCAGCATCGCCCGAGGTTTGCAGAATGGTTGATTCAATTTCCTTATCATTTTGAACACCAACCGCTTTGAGTTGCCCGGGCGAATAGGGCACGGTAAATGTCGCTTTATATTCCTGCTCTTCGGTAGTTGCCTTTTCACCAATAAGTTTATTATCCAGGTAAAGCCTGGTTTTGGGATATTTTGAATACACTTCTACCTGGATCGTCTTCCCTTCAAATCCTGGCCACGTCCAACTGTCCCAGGTCGGCCAAACCGACCACCACGTTTCTTTGATTTCAAGGGGGTCTGGTTCGGGTTCGCGAACAGCCATATAAAGCTTCTCTGTGTTATTATACAACAGGCTTCTGTAATGTGATATAGGCTTTCTCCAGCCAATCAGGTCAATATCGCCACAGTAAGCTCCATGCCAGGGAAAAAAATCATGCTCCCAATGTTGTCCTGGTACATCACCCGAATAATACCAACGGCCGATCCCTGATTCGCCCAAATAATCCATAGCCGTCCAGACAAAATCTCCAATTACATAACTATTGTTTTGTACCAGCTTCCAGTTTGCAAAAGCATCACGCGGGTAGGACTCTGTGTGAACAATGATCCGCGAAGGCACCCGCTTATGGTCATCTGGTGCGCCATGCAAATGATAATTATAACCAGCGACATCATGGGCAGCGAAGAGCGGATCAAAAACGGACCATTCCTTATCGTTTACTACAACAGCCGATGTGATGGGTCGTGTAGCATCAATTTCCTTTATAGCTTTTGCAAGCATTGTAGCGGTTTGCACAGCCCCCGGGCTTCCGCGCTCTACTATTTCATTGCCAATGCTCCACATTACAATAGATGGATGATTGCGGTCGCGCAAAACCATAGCTTCTAAATCTCGCTTCCACCACCTGTCAAAATACTTGGCATAGTCGTTACTGTTTTTACCGGTTTTCCAGCAATCAAACGATTCATCCATGACCAGCAGGCCTAATCTGTCACATGCATCTAAAAAAGTTTCAGAAGGCGGATTGTGTGAAGTCCTTACCGCATTGAACCCGGCAGCTTTAAGCAACTCCACCTTGCGTTCCTCGGCCCGATCAAAAGCAGCGGCACCCAAACAACCATTATCGTGATGCACACAGCCTCCGTTTATTTTTACTGTTTTTCCGTTTAGTTGGAAACCATTCTCTACAGAAAATTTTATAGAACGTATACCAAAATTGGTTTTGGTTTCGTCGATTACCTGATTATCTCTTACTATCTGTACCCGGGCCAAATATAAATTGGGCGTTTCCGGTGTCCATAATACAGGATTCGACACGTTGATTATCTGCGTAACTTCCTTTTCGCTGTTGGCAGGTAATGCTAACCTGGTTTGATGATCTACGACTTTTTTAGAATTCCCATTTGGTATCAGGGTTTTAAGTATAATGTTTTGAAGAAACCCTGTTTCGTTCTTTACTAATGTCTTTATTTGAACCGTAGCCCTTTTAGAAGACACATCAGGAGTTGTAATGGACACACCCCAATTTGCTACATGTACAGGATCCGTAACCGTCATCCATACGTGGCGATAGATACCGGAGCCGCTATACCACCGGCTGTTCATCTGTTGGGAATTATCCACCCTTACAGCTATGACATTCTCATTGTTAAAATCCAAAAAGGGCGAGATGTTATAACTAAATGATGAATAGCCATATGGATAAATACCTAGGGATTTTCCATTAATAAATACTTCAGCGTTCATGTAAACGCCTTCGAAATATATGGAAACATTCTTGTCCTTCCATTTATTGGGGACCCTGAAAGTTTTCCGGTACCAGCCGGTACCTGCAGGAAAGTAACCGCCGCCATTCCCTGTTGGATTTTTAGGATGTATTTTGCCTTCAATACTCCAGTCGTGTGGCAAATCAAGGTTGCGCCAACTCTTATCGTTAAAATCTTTTGACCTGGCAGCAGCGGTATCTCCCAAAAAGAATTTCCAATCAAAATCAAATAACTGCTTTCGCTCAGTGTTAGCCTGCTCTTGAGCACTGCTTAAAATACAACAAGTCAAAAGCAGGAAGGCTATTATAGATATGGTTCTAATAAATAAATGATGGTTGTTTGACCTAGTATGCATCTTGGATATTAATTAATCAGCAATATTTCCAACCTGATTGCTCATGCTTGTCTGCCAGCCTGAACAAGGAATGATCAGGTGATCATTTTAATTCGATAAACTCAGGCTCATAAGGGGCAAGGGTAAAACTGCCGGAATAGGCTTTATCGAAAAGGATACTTTTTGATTTTCCTTTTACCGGTATTTCCTTGGGTTCTCCGCTCACATTCAGGTATAAATAATGATTCTTGTCGATCTGTCGTGCCATTACTCCTGTCGGAACCTCAGGGCCTTTTTTGATTCCCAGTTCGTTAATGAGTTCATCCACCAATGGACCAAGCACACTACCACCGGCTGGAAGACCAACATAAATAGCCCTGCCCTTGCCATACTTGTTCATGGTCATAATCGGATAATCTTTATCGAGGCTGGTTAGACTGCCAATAACTTCTGCACCTTTCGATTCAACAATATCGAACCGCGCTGACTCTGTATCAATTACCTTTCCTTTATAGTTAAATTCAACTTTCTTTCCTTTATAGGACTTCTTCGATATTTCGTTAATTACTTCTGTTTCTTCGAATCCCCCCACGCGTATGCCAAACACATCGCTTAGCATACCAGGGCGGGTGGATGCAAATACTTGTCCGGTGGTGTCTACAATGGCCGAGTTACTGGTCATAACCACAGTTCCTCCATTTTTTACAAACTCACGAATCTTATTTGCAGTTGTTTCATCCATCACTGCAACACCAGGCACAAAAAGCAATTTATAGTTGAGTGCACTTTTGCTGATCTCTACAAC
>CBKWHA010000310.1:0-5637 GCA_966674115.1 uncultured Chitinophagaceae bacterium | reverse complement strand
ACAATACCATTGGTATATTCACATTTTCTATTGACTAATAATCATAAACCCAAAATCAACAAATAAATATTAATGGCAAAAAAACACATTCTGATCGTTCCTGGTGATGGTATTGGACAGGAGGTAACTGCAGTAGGAAAAAAAGTTCTGGACAAGATTGCCTCCAAGTTCGGACATGAGTTTACTTATGATGAAGCTTTAATAGGTCATGTGGCCATTGAAGCAACAGGTAATCCACTTCCTGATGAATCATTGGAAAAAATGAAGGCTTCGGATGCCGTATTGTTTGGTGCTGTTGGTCATCCAAAATACGATAACGATCCGAGTGCTAAAGTACGCCCAGAACAGGGCCTATTGAAAATGCGCAAAGAGCTTGGGTTGTATGCTAATCTTCGTCCTATTAAATTATTTGATGAATTATTGGGGGCATCCAGCATCAAGCCAGAAATTCTGAAAGGTGCGGACATCCTGTTTTTCCGTGAACTAACCGGTGATATTTATTTCGGCGAGAAAGGCCGTAAGAATAATGGTGATACAGCTTACGATATTGCTGAATACAGCCGTTTTGAGGTAGAGCGCATTACCCGCAAAGCTTTTGAAGCAGCCCGCACTCGCCGTAAGAAATTGTGCTCTGTGGATAAAGCCAATGTTATTGAAACCAGTCGCTTGTGGCGCGAAGTGGTTCAGAAAGTAGCTACAGAATATCCTGATGTTGAAGTTGAACATCAGTTTGTTGATGCCACTGCCATGTTGCTCATCAAGGATCCCCGTCGTTTTGATGTGGTGGTAACAGCCAATTTGTTCGGTGATATCCTTACTGACGAAGCTTCTCAAATTGCAGGATCAATGGGTATGCTGGCTTCTGCATCTATTGGTGATGGTACAGGTGTTTATGAGCCCATTCACGGTTCTGCTCATGACATTACCGGCAAAGGTGTGGCCAACCCGCTGGCATCTATTTTATCTGCTGCTTTATTGCTTGATATTTCCTTTGGCATGAAGGCTGAGTCTGAAGCAGTTATCAATGCTGTTGATAAAGTTTTAAAAGCAGGCTTCCGCACAAGGGATATTGCTGATGCACAAACGCCAGCAGATAAAATCCTGGGCACTGCAGCCATTGGCGAAGAAGTGCTGAAGAATTTATAGTATCTGATATTGTTATTGTAACACTAAGTATTAAAGGTTCCATAAGTTTTCATGGGACCTTTTTTAATTTATCGAAAATGGGCAATGGTGAATGGTCAATTGGTATTTAAATTTGCCGCCCGGAAAAGAATAAATGCAAAAACATCTTTATAAATAGTGCACATGGAGCAGAAGTATATCCAAAAGATCTCAGAAAAACTTGGGCTTACGTTGAAGCAGGTAACCAATGTTGACAGTATGCACAGCGAAGGGGCCACCATTCCATTTATGGCCCGTTATCGTAAGGAGGCTACTAACAACCTGGATGAAGTTGCCATTGGCAATATTGTTGAGGAAATCAAATATTTTACTGAACTCGACAAGCGCAAGGAAACCGTTTTAAAAACCATTGAAGATGCAGGCAAGCTGACACCTGAGTTGAAGAACAGGATTGACGAGTGTTATAGTGCAACAGAGTTGGAAGACATTTATCTTCCTTATAAGCCCAAACGTAAAACAAGAGCTACCCAGGCCATTGAAAAAGGTTTGGAACCATTGGCAAAGTTGCTGTTTGAGCAAACAGAAGTGAGTTTAGATGAAGTAGCAGCAAAATACATCAACGAGCAGGTAAAAGACAACAAGGAAGCTTTACAGGGAGCAAGAGATATCATTGCTGAATGGATCAGCGAAAATGAGCAGGCTCGTAATAAAGTTCGGCAGTTGTTTACTGAAACTGCATCTTTATCTTCTAAAATATTGCCGTCGAAAGCAGAAGAAGCTGAGGCTCAGAAATACCGCGATTACTTTGAGTTCAGCGAGCCCTTATCACAGTGCCCTTCTCACAGGATCCTTGCCATTCGCAGAGGCGAAAAAGAAGGGTTTTTAGCCATGGATCTCAACATAGATAAACAAACCGCCATTGATGAACTGGAACGCATCATTGTTAAAGCTTCCAATCCAGCGGCAACAGAAGTTAAAAAGGCAATTGAAGATAGTTATACCAGGCTCTTAAAATCGTCTATTGAGAATGAGTTCCGGTTGTTGAGTAAAAACAAGGCAGATGAAGAAGCCATATATGTGTTTACGGAAAATTTAAGGCAATTGCTGTTGGCTTCTCCTCTTGGTTCAAAGAGGATTCTGGCTATTGATCCAGGTTATCGTACAGGATGTAAGGTTGTTTGCCTGGATGCGCAGGGAAACCTTGTTCGTAATACAACTATATATCCTCATCCTCCTCAAAACCAATGGCAGGAGAGCATTGCCGCATTAAAGGAACTGGTAAATAAATATGATATTGAAGCTATTGGGGTGGGTAATGGTACTGCTGGAAGAGAATCCGAGCAACTGGTTCGCAGCATTGATTTTGGAAAACATGTCAATGTATTCCAGGTTAATGAGAGTGGTGCTTCTATTTATTCAGCTTCAGAAGTAGCCCGTGAAGAATTTCCGGATCATGATGTAACTGTTCGCGGGGCTGTTAGTATTGGCAGGAGGTTGCTTGATCCGCTGAGTGAACTTGTAAAGATCGATCCTAAGTCTATAGGTGTTGGACAATACCAGCATGATGTCAATCAATTGAAGTTAAAAGATGCATTGGATAGGGTAGTGGAAAGCGCCGTAAACTTTGTGGGTGTGGATGTAAATACAGCCAGTAAACATTTATTGCAATATGTTTCAGGTATCAATGCCACTTTAGCCAACAATATTGTTCAATATCGTGCACAGAACGGCGCTTTTAAGAGCCGCAATGATCTGAAGAAAGTTCCGCTGATGGGCCCAAAGACTTTTGAACAATGTGCTGGTTTTTTACGGATACCAGGTGCGGAAAATCCTCTGGATAATTCATCCGTGCATCCTGAAAGCTATGGAGTTGTAGAACAAATGGCTAAGGATGTACAAGCTTCCCTGGAAGAGTTGATCAGACAGGCGGAGTTGCGTAAGAAGATCGTAAGGAAAAAGTACATCACGGAAACTGTTGGTGAGTTTACTATTGAGGATATTTTGAAAGAACTGGAAAAGCCAGGACGTGATCCCCGTTCACCTATTGAGGAATTCCGATTTGATGAGACCATCAAGACTATAGAAGATGTGAAACCAGGGATGACTGTTCCCGGTATAGTTACCAATATCACTGCTTTCGGTGCTTTCGTAGATATTGGTGTAAAGCAGGATGGGCTGGTGCATCTATCCCAGTTAAGTAACCGTTATGTTACTGATCCTAATGAAGTGGTAAAGCTGAATCAAAAAGTAATGGTTACGGTTACGGAAGTTGATGTAACGAGGAAAAGGATCGGATTGAGTATGAAAGGGCAGACACCAAGGGAAAAAGAACAGGGAAGTAGGATAAGGAAACAGGATGGACCTGCTCCTAAAGGTTTTCAAAAGAAGCCAGAGCCCCAAAATGATTTTCAAAGCAAATTGATGGAGTTGAAGAAGAAGTTTAAGGATTGAGGGACGTGAATGGTCAATGGTCAATGGTGAATATGCAAATAACTAAAAAGGTTATCCTGGGAGGGATAACCTTTTTAGTTATTTACTATTTGTCTTACTTCTATTTCTTAAACTAAACGATCAACATTGCATCGCCATAGCTGAAGAAGCGGTATTTATCTTTAATGGCTTTTTTGTAAGCTTCCATGATCAGATCGTAACCGGCAAAGGCACAAGTCATGATCAGCAGACTGGTTTTAGGCAGGTGGAAGTTGGTCACCAGGGAATCAGCAATGCTAAAATCATAAGGTGGATGAATAAACATATTCGTCCAACCTTCTGATGGTTTTAAAAGCTTTTGCGCTGTAAAAGAAGACTCTAATGCACGCATAGATGTAGTGCCGATCGAGCAAATGCGGTGATTCGTTTCTTTTGCCTTGTTTACAATCTTGCAGCAGGTTTCGTCGATACGGTAATATTCTGCATCCATTTTGTGCTTGCTGAGGTCTTCCACTTCAATGGGACGGAAAGTGCCTAAGCCTGTATGCAATGTTACTTCGGCAAAACGGATGCCCTTGATTTCGCAACGCTTGATCAATTCGCGGCTAAAGTGCAAACCTGCAGTTGGAGCAGCCACAGCACCTTCATGTTTTGCATAAACGGTCTGGTAACGTTCGCGGTCCTCTTCATCAGGCTTGCGCTTGATGTATTTAGGTAAAGGAGTTTCCCCGTGTTTTTCCAGTATTTGGCGGAACTCATCTTCTGTTCCTTCAAACAAAAATTTAATGGTACGTCCCCTGGAAGTAGTGTTGTCTATAACTTCTGCTACCAGGTCTTCGCTATCTCCGAAATATAATTTGTTGCCTACACGGATCTTTCTTGCGGGATCAACAATTACATCCCAAAGGCGGTGCTCCTTGTTCAGTTCCCTAAGAAGGAAAACTTCAATTTTAGCACCTGTTTTTTCCTTGCGACCGTACATACGCGCAGGAAATACTTTGGTGTTGTTTACAACAAAAACGTCTTTGTCATCGAAATAATCCAGGATGTCGCGGAAGTGTTTGTTTTCAATTTGTCCGGTTTTGCGGTGTATCACCATCATGCGGGCATCTTCGCGTTTTTTGGCCGGATTTTGAGCAATAAGATTTAGGGGGAGATCAAATTTAAACTGTGAAAGCTTCATGGGCTGTTTGAGTTATTTATTTTAACGCCTCATGACACAAATCCTGTGGAGTAAGTTCTAAGTTGGGTCGCCAAAAGCCACGGTCTTACGGCACCGGGTTTGGTCATTGAGCATTTAAAGTCGGCAAAGGTAGTAAAAAATAAAGTGTAAGTTTATTTATTTCATTAAATTTTAGGAATTGCAGAAAGTAACCGTTTTGTATACTCATGTTTTGGATTCTGGTA
Organism: uncultured Chitinophagaceae bacterium; assembly: GCA_966674115.1. Taxonomy (GTDB): domain Bacteria; phylum Bacteroidota; class Bacteroidia; order Chitinophagales; family Chitinophagaceae; genus Flavisolibacter. The sequence goes on along the minus strand of CBKWHA010000310.1, from coordinate 675 downwards.
TACTTCTTCTGAAGTTCCGCTTTCTACGATCTTTCCTGCCTGCATGACCATCAGGCGATCACTCATATAACGTACAACGGATAAGTCATGCGAAATGAAAAGCATGGTCAGGCCTAATTCAGTCTTCAGATCGTTCAAAAGATTCAGTACCTGTGCCTGTACGCTTACATCAAGAGCTGAAACGGATTCGTCACAAACCAGGAATGTTGGGTTTAAGGCAAGTGCCCTTGCTATTACTATACGTTGTCGCTGGCCACCTGAGAATTCATGTGGATAGCGGCTGGAAAAACTTGAAGGCAACCGCACCTGTTCCATAAGTCTGGATACCTTTTTTCTTCTTTCAGTTTTGTTTTCATTTGAAAAAACATTCATGGGCTCTTCCAAGGCTTCACCTATAGTTAATCGGGGGTTCAAAGATGAAAAGGGATCCTGGAAAACCAGTTGTACTTCTTTACGCAGAATTTTTAAATCCCTGGCATCATTATGTATGATAGAGCTTCCTTTAAACAGGATATCACCCTTTGATGGCTCTATCAGCCGTAACAGTGTTCTGCCCAAGGTAGTTTTGCCACAACCCGACTCCCCGACAAGTCCAAGTGTTTCGCCTTTAAAGATGTCAAAGCTAACATCATCAACAGCAGTAAAATAATATGTAGTTTTTCCTAAAAGGTTTCT
>CBKWHA010000309.1:0-5699 GCA_966674115.1 uncultured Chitinophagaceae bacterium | reverse complement strand
CCACCCTATTTAATATCTCATCAAGACTAAGGAAAGAGGTATCAGCTACGTTTACCGTCTGCGCTTGTACAAATGCAAAAGATAAAAGACTAGTAATATAAATAAATATGTTTTTCATGTTAGTCTTCTTTAATGTCTAATACAACTAGTTTCCCATGTCTCCTTAACTCGTATTCTTTCACCAGTTGAAAGATGACAGGTAATACAATAAGCACAAAAAGTGTAGAACTCATTAAACCAAACACGAAGGGAATGGTAATCGGTTTCATAACGTCACTGCCCGTTCCGGTTGAAACCAATATGGGTATCATTCCAATGATGTTGGCAAGCACAGTCATTAACAGTGGCCGAACACGAGGTGTTGCCCCCCTGAAGATGGCATCTTTTACATTTTCTTTTGTAATGGCGCCACTGTCATTGCTCCGCTCAGCTACAAGATTTGCAATAGAATGATTCATATAAGCAATCATCAGCACGCCTGTTTCTACTGCCACACCAAACAGGGCAATGAAGCCAACCGCTACGGCAACAGAAAAGTTAGCCCCATATAGATAAAGCGAAATCACACCTCCAACCAATGCCACAGGTACAGATATATATACAATCAACACTTCACGAAACGAATGAAAGGTCATGTACAAGATGAAGGCAATAATGAGCATAACAATAGGAATGATGATTTTTAACCGCTGCTCTGCCCGCACTTGGTTTTCGTATTGACCACTCCAGTTGATATAATAGCCCTTCGGCATTTTTTGAAACCGATCTTCAACCCTTTGTTTGGCTTCTTTTACCACACTTCCCATATCCCTGCCTCTAACATTAAACAAAACAGTACCCCTTAACATAGCATCCTCGGAATTGATCATTGCCGGGCCATCTACTATTTTGATATCAGCAACCGCTGATAAAGGAATAGTGCCATAGTTCATGGTTTGTATAGGAATACGGCCTATTTCATTAAAATCATAGCGATAGTCCTGACCCAAACGGATACCTACTTTAAACCGCTGCCTGCCTTCCACCGTAGTTGTCAGGTTCATCCCCCCTATTGCTCCTTCAATTAGCATATTCACGTCTTCTACTGAAATACCATACCGGCCTAATTCTTCCCTTTTGATCTCAATATCCAGGTATTTTCCTCCCGTCACCTGCTCTACATAAAGATCGACCAGTCCTGGCACGTCTTTCACTGCAGATTCCACTTCCCTGGAAATATTATAAATGCTGTCCAGGTGCTGTCCCATAATCTTAATGCCTACATCAGTACGGATGCCGGTGGAAAGCATGTTGACGCGGTTGATAATAGGTTGTGTCCAGCCATTTACTACACCAGGTATCTGTACCTTTTCATTCATTTCTTCAATCAGCTTTTGGGTTGTCATACCATTCCTCCACTCTTTCTTAGGCTTGAGCATAATGATCGTTTCAATCATGCTGATGGGTGCATTATCAGTGGCTGTATAAGCACGACCTGCTTTCCCCAACACATTTTCCACTTCCGGAAAACCCTTGATTATTCTGTCTTGCACCTGCATGATCCGTTTAGCTTCCGTGTTGGATACGTCTGGCAAGGTCACCGGCATTAGCAGCAATGAACCTTCATCTAAAGGCGGCATAAACTCTGTTCCCAGACGCATCACCAGGGGCACACTGCTGGCTAATAAGATCAGGCAGATAGCAACAACGGTTTTCTTCCAGTTTAAACAGGTTTTTATGATAGGCGAATAAAGTCTTACAAAGAAGTTCGATACGGGGTTTCGACTTTCGGGTATCAGCCTTCCTTTTACCAACATTCTGGTCAACATAGGCGCCACAGTTATGGCTAAAATAGCTGCACCAATGAGTGAAAAAGTTTTGGTTAATACCAAAGGACTAAACAGTTTTCTTTCCTGACCTGTCAGAAATAAAATAGGCGAAAAAGAAATGACCATAATAAGCACAGAAAAGAAAACTGACCGGCCTACTGTTTTTAATGAGCTTTCAACGATCTCAATCCTTTTTCCTTCAGAAATCTCTTTGGTATTTCCGATCCTTTCCCTGCTTATATTTAACTGCTTTCTCATGATTCAGGCTTCTTATGTAACACATAATCAGTTAAAGAACGATAAGCATTTTCCGCCATTACAATTCCTGGGTCCACAACATCTCCAATGGCCAATGCAATACCGCCCAACGACATGATGTTTGAAGTAATGCCAAACAGGCGCATTAGGATAAAACCAATCAATACAGATAAAAGAATCGAGATAATAGCTACCAATCCGCTCCGGAAATGAAACAGGAATAAAATGACCACAAAAGATACGATTAGGATTTCCTGCCATAGGGCTCCAGTAAGCGTATCAATGGCTCCTAAAATGAGCTCACTGCGGTCGTAAGCCACATGAAATTTCACACCTTCAGGTAAACCTTTTTCGACATCCTTGATGCGCTCCCGCACTCTTTCAATAACATCTTTTGCATTGGACCCATAACGCATTACCACAATTCCCCCAACCTTTTCACCCTCCCCATTTTCTTCAACAATACCAAGCCTCAAATCGCCTACCATCTGCACCGTAGCAATATCTTTCAATGAAACAGGTACAGACTTATACATGCCGATGGGAATGTTCCGTACATCATCAAGTGACTTGATATACCCCAAACCACGGATCAATAAACCCATTGAGTTCACTTCATAATTACTGCCGCCTACATCCCTGTTATTATTTTCAATAGCTCTGCTGACTTCCATTAACGGAACTCCATAATAAACGAGTTTATGCGGATCTACAGTAACCTGGTATTGTTTTTCAAAGCCGCCAAAGGAAGCCACTTCACTAACACCTTCCACAGTTTGCAAGACAAACTTTACATACCAATCCTGCAAAGCCCGTAATTCTCCCAGGTTATAGCCTGGTGCATCCAGGGTATACCAGAACACATGACCGATGCCGGTACCATCAGGTCCCAAAGTTGGCGTGATGCCTTGCGGCAGCAGTTTTTGTGCATAGTTTAATCTTTCCAGCACACGGGTACGTGCCCAATAGATGTCCACCTCATCCTGGAACACTACAAAAATGAAGCTCATACCAAACATAGAAGCAGCACGAACGTTTTTGATTTTTGGAATACCCTGCAGATTGGTAACCAGGGGATAAGTGATCTGGTCTTCCATGATTTGCGGATTGCGCCCCATCCACTCAGTATAAACGATCACCTGATTTTCAGAAAGATCAGGAATGGCATCTATAGGTGTATTCTTAATAGAGTAAATGCCACCGGCAACAATCATGACAATGCCCACCCATACAAAGAAACGGTTATGAATGGACCAGGAAATAATTTTCTCTATCATTGTACTGGCATTTAATGATCGAATTATTAAACCATCATGAAAAGCTCAGACAAAGCCCTTAAAAAATGTATTCATCATCTTCTTTTCAAAGCAAAGGCTATAAAAAACCTTTTGTCCTTCTTGCTGCCTTTTAATTACACCTGCTTGTTTTAGGATATTAAGGTGTCGGGATGCTACTGGCTGCTGCAACCCCAATTTTTCGTAAATGAACTTTACAGTAAGCCTTGCTTCTTTTTCTGTACTCATCAGGTTTACGATTGCCAACCTTTCAGGATGAGCCATTGCTTTGAGCATGACTGCCATTCCGTTCTGATGTTCAATCATGGCATTTTTCTGCTTCATCGTTCCTACTCTTTTCTACTCTTAAAGTTCATTCATTCAAATGCCTAAAAGAATGACCATAGGAAAGAAAAATAATGACCTTAGTCATTAAATTATGGAGCTATATAGGTAGTTAAATAATAGAATATGCTCTATACGATAGAAAGTTCATCAGTTAGATGCAAGTAACCTCATCAATAATCTTAGTAACAATAGTGCTTAAAAGTTCTTTCTCCTGGTTATACAAATCACTGCATAAAGCCAGAATGCATTTATGACAAAATTGCCATCTTAATTACAATATACTGACTGCATCATACAATCAATGTAATCAGTGATCATGTGCCATATCAGGCCTATAGCAACAATCCTCGTCGGCTTGAAAAACAGTAGAATAACATAAACTATTATGGCGGGATAGCTATGCAATAAATGAAATCCAACACTGCACCTGCAAGATGCATAAATGGGGTTGGCTAGCAAATGGTCCATATCCACCAGCATCGTAAGAAGTAGAATTACATATGCTTTCACCCACTCCATCCTATAAAATAGAAGAGCAAAAACAACCGGAAAAATAAAATGCAGAAAATAATGTACAAACTGTTGCATCAACATCCTAAAGAATCTTTATAACTGAATCATCCAAATCAACCCGCATCGCAGAAGCAACAGGACATATTCTACGACTGTACCTACATCAATTTTATTTGCTAATTTATTATCTATTTAGTGATCAAATTCTTCATTTTTTAGCTCCTGTTTTGCCTTTTTAAACCATTTCCTTTCTCCACTACCCTCTCTTCCGCTTTGTCGACGCCCTCACAACAAGCTTCGCTTCCAAATTCACCTGAACAGTCTCTTTGTTCCCCCCAATGTTTTTCAGCAAGATCTTTGTTGCCATTTGCCCCATTTCCAGCAAGGGCTGCTTAATGTGCGTAATGGGTGTATAAAACAGGTCGGCCGCATCCGATTCATCAAAAGTTACAATAGCCAGATCATCCGGAACTTTGATAGGTAATGTATTGATATACTTCAATGCCTGGGTAGAAACAACATTGTTCGTAAACAAAATAGCATCAACAGGTTCATCCAACGAGATCAAGCCGTCAATAGCCTTATTCACAGATTCCTTGATATGATCTCGGCCTACTTTTTTGATCCAGCTTTCTTTTACAGGAAGACCATGTTCTTTCAATGCTGCTGTATATCCTCGTGTACGCTCGTGCATATTATAAAGGGATATATCGATACCAACTAATCCGATTCGTTTATAACCATTATCCAGCAAATGTTTCACGCCTGTATAGGCTGCTTTATAATTATCAATTGCTACATAATTTGTCTTCACTTCAGGACAATAACGGTCTATCAGTACAAACGGTATCTTTTGCTCCTGAAGATATTGCACAAGGGAAGCCGGATCATCCGCCGGAGCAATTATAAAACCATCAACCTGGTAGTTCTGCAAGACCCTTGTCAATTTCCATGTCCTTTCATTACTCTCATCCGAACTTCCAAATAATACTATATAATTATTCTTTTCTGCCTCATCTTCAATAATTCGGGCCAGGCAGGATGAAAAAGGGTTTGAAATATCCGAAACAATAAGTCCTATGGTAAATGTCCTGTTGGTTTTAAGACTTCTGGCAATCTGATTGGCTGTATAATTTAATTCTTTGGCAGCATCCCTGATCTTTTGGGCCACCTCTTTACTGATCCTGCCTTCCTTTTTATTGTTAAGCACATATGACACTAAGGCAGTAGAAACACCAACCTTTTGGGCTATATCTTTTAAAGAAACCTTCTTTATCATTACTTATCTGTTAACATCCATTTGGAACAAAACTACTTAATGTTTAAACAATTATTTTCATTAAAATATAATCAACTCATTTACAATGATATACATAAAAACTAGTGAGTTAAAGAAAGCTATTTTAACAGCTATTAACATGCTATATGAAGTTTATTAAGGCTGTTTGGCTCTATTTTTGACCAGATGTGTTTAATCGTTTAAACAAATCGATGAATT
>CBKWHA010000308.1:0-5712 GCA_966674115.1 uncultured Chitinophagaceae bacterium | reverse complement strand
GGATGACACCATTAGCTGGGAAAGCAATTTAAGAACCCCAGAAAGCAAGGCGGGAACAACGCAGTCTGCCCAATATGGTGCGTTAGAGAATGAGATGCCGGTGCCATTAAATAGCGTGGAGGACGTAAATAGTGTGGAAGGGGTAAATAGTGTTCAGGAAGTAAATCGTGTTGAGGAGGTAAATGAAGTGGAGCAAGTAAATGATGCGGAGCAAGGGCCTTCTTTACAGTTAGAGACTGTAGACAAAACGTATCATTCTGATGGAGGAGAATCGGCAGAACCGGAGCCGTATGAGCAAAGGCAGATCCTATTTGACCAGGATCAGTTAGAGGGCGGAGGACCTACGCTGCCTGCAGGCATTTATGAGCAACTTCCTGAGTATTTTAAAAAGGTAGTTGCGCTTGCTACCACTGGTGAAGAGCGTGATCTTTTATTGCTTGGTTCTCTGGTTGCCATCAGTGCGTGTCTGCCCACCTTTTATGGGATTTATGATGGTAAGAAAGTATTTGCCAACCTTTTTCTCTTTATTACGGCTAAGGCATCTGCGGGTAAAGGCCGGCTGGTGCACTGCAAGCAATTGGTGTTACCCATACACATGCACCTGCGTGAGCAGGCAAGGCTACAGAAAAGGGAATATGAACTACTTCTGGCGGAGTTTAACAATGGGGGAAAAGACGAAGGAGCGGAAAAGCCTGGCAAGCCGGCGGAAAAAATGCTGCTTATTCCTGCCAACAACAGTACGACTGGTGTGTTTCAGTTGCTGCATGAAAATGAAGGCAGGGGCATGATCTTCGAAACGGAGGGCGACACAATGGCCCAGGCGTTTAAAAGTGATTATGGTAACTATAGCGATGGTTTCCGTAAAGCGTTTCATCATGAGACCATTTCTTATTACAGGCGTACCGACCGCGAGTATGTGGATATAGAAAATCCCTGTATTTCAACGATCCTTTCCGGAACACCCAAACAGGTATCTGCACTCATTCCTAATGCAGAAAATGGGTTGTTCAGCCGTTTTATTTTCTATTACATGAGCGTGCAGCCGCTATGGAAGGATGTATTCTCCTTTACTTCTAATGAAAGTTTAGATGATTACTTTGGCAAGCTTGGCCAGGAGTTCTTTAAACTATATAAGCATTTTGAAGAGCAGGGAACAATAGAATTTTGCCTTACGCCAGAACAGCAGGCTCAGTTTAACCGGTTCTTTTCGCAGGTGCAGGGGACTTACCTTAGCCTAAAGGGGCTGGATTACCTGGCTACGGTGCGCCGACTGGGTTTGATTGCTTTTCGCATTTGCATGATCTTTTCTGCACTGCGTATTATGGAGCATGGGACCATTCCCAGGCAGGTGGTCTGTGAGGAGCAGGACTTTCAGACTACATTGGCAATGATCAAAACACTGGTAAAGCATGCTTCCAAAGTATTTTCTGAACTTCCGGAAGAAGAGCAATTGCCTAAGCGAAAGAACATCAAAGAAAGGTTTTTTGAAGGTCTGCCCAAAGCGTTCAACAAGCAGGTTTATTCAGAGATTGCGCTCAAATTGGGTATTTCAGACAAGACTGCACAGCGGTACATGGGTGAGTTTTGCAAAAGTGGTATGGTGCACCGTGACGGGCGGGACAGGTATGTGAATATGGTGTTTAAGGAAATTTAGGGTTTTGAGGGGATTGAGGACTTTGAGGAGATCGAGGAGATTGAGGAGTTCGGGGGGATGCGAGTTACGGGTTTACGGGTTATGAGTTATGGGAATGGCGGGAGTTATTAACTTCCGCCATCGCTTTGGGGGTTTGATTGGGTGTTTGAAATTATGGTTAGAGGGCGTTTTGGCTTTATATGCTGGTTTGCGCTTAGTTTATTATTGAAATAATGTAAGTATTTCTCTCGCTGCTTCTGGTATGAAAATTAATATATGGTAGGAAGAAGGTGCGTATATTAGCGGCCTGGCTGCTATTCTAATCGACCATTTCTAACATGCAAAGACTTTTACAGGACATTTCCAAGCGTACACTACTTTTAAACGAATACGACTTTACAGAAGAACAGAAGCAATCTAACTGGCTTGGAGTAATTCCTGCTTCGGATAATGAAATTGAAATTGCAAAAGCTTTGTTACAGACTGAGTTGCCGGAAGACTATATTGAATTTCTTAAGATAACCAATGGCTTCCCACAATGTACCAATACCGGTGTGACTTTCCTACCTATCAACAAAGTTGACTACCTAATAAACATTGACGAAGAATTGGTAGAAATTTGGAACAACAATGATGAATTAAATGAAATCGGACAAGCTTTATCTGAAAGCCTGTTGATCGGAGGATTAAATGAGGAACAGTATTTTTTATTAATTCCTCCAAATGTTAGAAATAAAAAATGGCGCTACTGGAAATTTGCAAGTTGGATACCAGGGGAACATGAATTTAAAAATCTAAAAGACTACTTTAGGTCAGAACTTACGTTTCTAAAAGCTGAAACAAGGGGCTTGAAAAAGGCAAGACCCAAGTTCGTGGTTGATTATAGTTTACGTGACTATGTTTTCAATTTAGATTGGGAAAAGGCGTACTGCACAGCTCTTCATTTTCTTCAGGAAAATAAATCCTACGGTTACTTTGGTGGTCAGGTTGATTTATTACGGCTGCTTTTGTTTTCAGCATCAAAACTTAACATTTTTAAGAAATTAGAAAAAGATCTACAGGACTTTAAAAAAATTAACAATGAACATGATTGGCTAAATGCAATTGTTATTCAATTCGAAGAGGCTGCGTGCAAAGGGCTTAGCTATATTTTGGATTTCCAAATGAACAAATTTGTTCTCCAACCAGACAGTGTAACTCTTGAACAAATCGAAGAACAAACAAAGATGTATAGACCAGAACTACTTAAGGAAAAAAATGTACAAGCTAAGGTAGACTATCAATTGTACTTTTTCTTTGAATACGGAAATGCCGAAGAGTTTATCGGCCTTTATGAAGCCAATTTTGACTCACCTTACTTTAATAGCCACATCAAAGCCGCTATAGTCTATGCCACTTTAAATCAGTCCTCAAATGCACAATATGCTATCGAAAGGTATTTTTATACGGCATTTAATTATAGACCATTAGAACCATTTTTAGATAATGTATTAATCAACGTAATGACTGAGGACTTTTCAAAGAAGATGCTGCTTCAATTTAAACAAAACAGTAGCCAACAGCTGCTTTAAAAAACAAGCGCTGACTCATATAAATTCAACCAATTAACTTTATTAGGGAGCAGGAAGTAAATGAAGCTGAGTTTTTTAATACTCTCACTTCTTACAGCTGTAAAACCTTGTACACTGTATATGAAAACTATTAAATTTATAATTGTCTTTTGTTTATTCATGTATTCTTGTAAAAGCTCAAAAAAGGAAGCGGGCGTACCTAGGCAGAAAATTCAGGAGCAGGTTTCCGAATCATTTGATGAATTTAATAAAAGGTTTCATTCAGATGCTGCCTTCCAGTGGAGCAGGATTAGCTTTCCAATAAGTGGACACCGAATTGACGGGTTTTCTAAAAGAGTCTGGTCTATGGAAAATTGGGAGCTGATGAAGGTACCTATTAGCACGCCGATGGACACCCTCCAGTACAAGCGTAGCCTGAACAAAACCGATACCCCTGTTTTCGAGGCTGTCTGGATAGAGCAAAGTGGGTTTCGACTGGAACGAACATTCAAGCTAAGAAATGGCAAGTGGTTTTTGACTCAGTATAATGACATTAACCTTTAAAACTATGGCAAGACTATTTTTTGCTTTTACTTTTTTCTTCTTACCAACTCTTTGCTTTGGACAGATAGAACAACTGGAAACATACAAAAAGCTCTATAATACTGCTGACTCAATCAACAAACTGGGGCAGCACTTTTCAGTAGATAGCTTGACGATCCAAAAAGTAAAATTGCTTGACAAGCAGCACCCTGTTCAATACTTTAAAGAAGCTGGAGCGTTATTAAATAACGCAAAATATAATGATGCTGCATTTGTGTATTATTTGGGAACATTAAGGTATAGGTACTATAACGCAGTTAACCCAGAATATCAAGCCAGCGGTGACGGCGCTTTGGCGGCTTCTTTACGATATACGTTTGGTGAGCCGGTAAATTTTTACTTAAAAACAAACATAGACAACTTTATATCTGCGCTCAGGCTTGTATCTGACTACTACTCCAAAAATGATTATAACTTCTTTTCAAGGACCAAAAGTTCAGAAAAATATGATGGGGTTGGTAACAGTTTTTCTAATTTAATTAAAGACTTGGAAGCAAATAGGGCTAAATATGAAAAGGAATGGGATGAAGAGAGAAAATTAATGATGGAGAATATTGACAAGGCTATCGACGAGTACAACAAAATGACGCCGAAAGAAAGAGCAAAACTGAAAAATAACAATTGATAAGATTATGGGTTATGAACTTCATATTACAAGAAGGGAACATTGGGCTGATACAGAAACACCGGATATCCCGCTTGACGAATGGCTGGCTTATGTAAACAAAGACAGTGAACTGGAATTGACAAATGGATATGACATCAAAATAGGTACAGAAACAGAATTTCACAATAGGCCTGGCTATTGCGAATGGAATGCTCATCCTACTGAAAGGGAACCAAATGCACGTCCGTGGTTTTCCTATTGGAAAGGAAGCATTAGTACAAAGTACCCGGATGCGCCTATTATTCGCAAAATGATACAGATAGCTTCAGCCCTAAATGCCAGGGTTCAAGGCGATGATGGGGAATTCTACACTGGGGAATATTTATCTGAATTAGAACGTGCTGAAGAAGAAAAAACATTTAACAACCAGGAGAACAAAAAGCCCTGGTGGAAATTCTGGTAACCTTCTTTTCAATGCAGTTAGACATCAAATCATCTGGATTCTTTAGATATCATCTGAAATTCTTGAATGAGGGTAAGGTGTGTTATCATGCTGAGTGGAGTATGAATGATGACAAGCGCTGGATGTTGTATGATAGTGCAACTAATGAACTGAAGCTGACGATCAGTAAGAAAACATTTTTTCGAAAACGTCCCACTTACCTTATTCATCCAAGTGATGCTACTATAGCTCCTATGGAGCATGCATATAACAGAGCTGCTAAAGGCTATCAAGGGCAATTTCATGAGGGTGAAAAATTTTTGCTTCATAATACTTCTGTTTTAAAAAATGGGGCGCTAATTGGTGGCAGGGAAACGATCAGTTGGGGTATATGGGGTTACAAGGATGTACTTAATATATCTGATTTGTCGCATAAAGAGCTTGTAATTGCTTTCTTCCTGGTTTTTAATGACATAATGGATGATTAATTAGGACGTGGAGGGAGTTTTAAAGCAATAGTAATACGAACTGTTGCTATTATACTTAAAGCTGCAAAATCGTTATACAAATTTTAGAATGACCAACCTGCTTACCCGTATACAAAACTGGTACAAGACGAACTGCAATGGCGACTGGGAGCATAGTTATGGACTTTCTATATCAACTTTAGACAATCCAGGCTGGTGGCTGACCATAAATTTGAATGATACTGCTCTTGAAAGTTTAAGCTTTAGCAAGGAATACCAAAACCCAGAAAAAAAGCATGATTGGTTTTCTATTAAGGTGGAAGATAAAACACTTGTTATTGCCTGTGGGCCTGATAATTTAAATCTGGTGTTTCGAATTTTTCTTGATGATATCGTTCCGACATATTCAG
>CBKWHA010000307.1:0-5720 GCA_966674115.1 uncultured Chitinophagaceae bacterium | reverse complement strand
ACGCAAGCGATGCCACTGCAATGAGTGTGTTGCTTTCTTATCATCAAACCTTTGTTAATGCAGTAAGATCAACAGGTGGACGCAACACGTACAGGACACTTGTTGTGCAAGGGCCTAACACAAATATTGACCTCTCATATGACCTGATGAATACGCTTCCCACTGATCCGACCGCAAATCGTATGATGGTAGAAGTTCACTACTATGAGCCATTTCAGTTTACTGCACTGTCTGAAGATGCATCATGGGGTAACATGTTCTATTACTGGGGACAAAATTATCATTCTACTATAGAGCCCTCGCGTAATGCCACCTGGGGCGAAGAAGATTTTGTTCTTACACAGTTTCCAAAAATGAAAACAAAGTTCGTGGATAAAGGTATTCCCGTTATTGTGGGTGAGTATGGTGCTTATAGACGTACAACTCCTTTGGATATGGAAAAACACCAGGCATCAGTAGATCATTGGATAACATTTGTAACACAGCAGCAAATTGCCAACGGGCTTAAACCATTCTGGTGGGATACCGGCGGCCTCATAAACAGGAGCAACTACACGGTATCGGATCAACGGACACTAGATGCACTGATACAGGCTGCACCTTAATCATCTTATTTAATTGCTAGCAGATATTCTATAAAGAAAAGAAACGATAAAAATTATAAACCAATGGCAGGATTTAATTGAAGAAAATTTGAAATCGAAACAATTGAAAAATTAAGCAATTGTTTTAGTTAGTATTCAAAGCTTCTTTAACGGGCCTATGTCTATAGTGCCCGTCTTTCTTTGCTATTAGCCACTAAAACGGGAATATCATGATAAAAGTGGCGTTATAAATATTTTAATTGAGATAAAGCGTGAATCCGAAATGTCAATAAATTTAAAATCCCAGGAGGTGCCAGCATTTGCGGTTAAAGAAAATTATTGAAAATCTTAGAAGCACTAAGATGGTTATTAAAGTTGAATAAATATATTTCAAGCAAATAAATCAATTAAGGATGATCAGAAATATTTATTGCACAGTCGTTCTTTCCTTGTGTTCAATCGGCTTCATATACGCCCAAATAAAAGCTCCTGCACCATTTGGACCTGTTCCTTCTCAAAATCAAATGCGGTGGCAGCAAATGGAATATTATGCTTTTGTTCATTTCTCATTAAACACTTATACAGATCAGTCGTGGGGGTATGGAAATGAAGATATCAACCTGTTTAATCCTGAAAAACTGGATTGCCGGCAATGGGCACGCATTTGCAAACAAGCAGGAATGAAAGGGATCATACTGACAGCAAAACATCATAGCGGTTTTTGTCTTTGGCCTTCAAAATATACAGAGTACTCCGTGAAAAATGCGCCCTGGAAAAATGGCAAAGGTGATGTGGTTCGCGAAATGGCCGATGCCTGTAAAGAATACATAAAGAAACTTATTGGGCAACTGATGATGATGTAACAAAAGCTTCACTGACAATTGATCTTGGCAAACCAACTACATTCAATCGTTTCCTCGCACAGGAATATATTCGTCTGGGCCAGCGTGTGAAAGCTTTTACGGTGGAAGCTCTTGTTGATGGAAACTGGAAAGAAATCACAAAAGGGACAACCGTCGGGTACAAACGTATTCTTCGTTTTCCAACTGTCAAAGCAACAAAGGTTCGTTTCAATATTACCGATTCAAAAGCTTGTCCGGTAATTTCCAACATCGGAATTTATGATGCACCGCAACTGCTGGCACCTCCTTCGATTATCAGAAATCAATACGGTGAAATAAAAATCAATCCAGTAGATGAAGAATCGATTGTTTACTATACGTTGGATGGAAGCACACCAACTTCGAAATCGACTAAATATACTGGCCCTTTTCAGACAGATGGAAAATTAGAAGTAAGAGCAATTGCTTTCGATGCCGCTACACGTAAAAGTAGTTCTGAATGTCGTGAGCAATTTGATATCTCTAGAAAGAATTGGAAAATTGTTGGGATAGAGGATCAAAAAGTTTACGCGGTTTTAGACGGAAATCTAACTACAACCTGGCATCAACCAAAGGGTACAAATTTGCCCGCAGACCTGGTAATTGATTTAGGAAAAGAAGAAAACCTAACCGGTTTCAGATACTATCCTGACCAAGCCTTGTGGGGACCGGGGATCATTACCAATTACCAGTTTTATGTTTCGAATGACAACAAAGATTGGAAACTGGTAGATGAAGGTGAATTCTCGAATATCAAAAACAATCCCTTATGGCAAACTAAAAAGTTTGCACCAGTAAAGACCCGCTACATCAAATTACGGGCTCTGAAGAACACTGAGAATAACGATAATATTGGTTATGCCGAAGTAGATGTGATCACCAAATGATTGGATTATGTGGCCTCTGCTCATATTTAAGTAATACGGCAGTCCAATTTATTGGAGAATGTCGGATTCGTATAAAACAAAGTCTTTTTCATACAATATTGCAGGAATACATCTGATCTAAATTTGTTATAAGCAATTAATGTTGTTATATGTTTCCAATCATGAAGTCCGCATTTGTTATATTTCTCAGACAAACGACTAATAGTTATTCAATAAAAAAAATAGTTTTTGTCTTACTACTATTTGTAACTGTAGACAGTTTTTCGCAAACTAAGGGGGGACTAAAGCTTTGGTACAATAAACCTTCAGGAAGTGTTTGGGAAAATGCATTACCTATTGGCAATGGACACCTAGGTGCCATGATTTATGGAAATGTTGAAAAGGAAGCCATTCAATTAAATGAACATACTGTGTGGAGTGGTAGTCCCAACCGCAATGATAATCCATTAGCACTCGATTCCCTGGCTTTCATCAGGCAATTGATCTTTGAGGGCAAACAAAAAGAGGCTGAAAGTATTGCCAACAGGGTAATTATTTCCAAAACTTCATACGGCCAAAAATTTGAGCCGGTGGGTAGCCTGCAACTTGCTTTTGACGGTCATGATAATTACACGAATTATCATAGAGAACTCGATATTGAAAGAGCGGTTACCAAAACTTCTTATACCGTTAATGGCGTAACCTATACACGGGAAGCCCTGGCTTCTTTTCCGGATCGTGTGGTTGTCATGAGATTAACTGCAAGTAAGCCCGGCAGTATCTCTTTCTCAGCTTTTTTTACAACGCCTCAAACAAAGGCAATCATTAAAACAACACCCGCAAAAGAATTAACCATTTTTGGAACCACTTCCGACCATGAGACGGTTAAAGGCAGGGTGCATTATAAGGGCAATGTGCGTATGAAGCTGGAGGGGGGAAGTTTACATGCCAATGATACTTCGCTTATCATCAAAGGTGCCAATGCGGTCACCATTTATATTTCTATTGCTACCAACTTCAATAATTATCGTGACATCACTGGTGATGAAAATAAGAGGGCTGCCGATTATTTAAATAAAGCTTATCCAAAATCATTCGCTACCATACGGGCTGCTCACATTGCTGCGTATCAAAAGTATTTTAACCGGGTACAACTGGATTTAGGTTCTTCAGATGCAGCCAGTCTTCCTACCGATGAACGGTTGAAAAATTTTAATGCAACCAATGACCCTGCCTTTGTAACGCTGTACTATCAATATGGCCGTTATTTGCTGATCTCTTCATCCCAACCGGGTGGTCAGGCTGCCAATTTGCAGGGCATCTGGAATGAGCATATCAATCCGCCATGGGATAGCAAATACACCATCAACATCAATGCAGAAATGAATTACTGGCCGGCAGAGAAAACAAATCTTGCCGAATTGCATGAACCCTTTTTGCAAATGGTAAAGGATATGTCTGTAACAGGGCAGCAAACCGCAAAGGTTATGTATGGTGCAAGGGGATGGGTGGCGCACCATAATACGGATATCTGGAGAGCTACCGGTGCCATTGACGGTGCCTTTTGGGGTACATGGAATAATGGGGGTGGTTGGGCCAGCCAACATCTTTGGGAGCATTATCTGTACAGTGGTGATAAAGCTTTTCTTGCATCCGTGTATCCGGCGTTGAAGGGAGCCGCTTTGTTTTATGTTGACTTCCTTGTAGCACATCCAAAGTATCATTGGTTGGTGGTTTGCCCGGACGAATCGCCAGAAAATGCGCCTGCGGCCCACCAGGGTTCTTCATTGGATGCGGGAGTAACGATGACGAACCAAATTATTTTTGATGTCTTTACCAATGCAATTCGTGCTGCCGGAATTTTGAAAAGGGATGCTGCTTTTGCTGATACCTTACAACAACTGCGCAGTCGCCTGGCGCCGATGCATATTGGTCAATATGGGCAATTGCAGGAATGGCTTGATGATGTGGATGATCCAAACGATCGTCACCGCCATATTTCTCATCTCTATGGATTGTTCCCTTCCAACCAGATATCACCGTATCGCACTCCAGAGTTATACAGTGCAGCCAATAATACCCTTATTCAAAGAGGTGATGTCTCCACCGGGTGGAGTATGGGATGGAAGGTAAACTGGTGGGCCAGAATGCTGGATGGCAATCATGCTTACAGGCTCATTCAAAATCAATTGACCCCTGTAGGTACCAATGAAGGAGGAGGCGGGACGTATAACAACCTGTTTGATGCACATCCGCCTTTTCAGATTGATGGTAACTTTGGTTGCACTTCAGGCATCACAGAAATGTTAATGCAAAGTGCAGACGGCGCTGTGCATCTGCTGCCTGCCCTCCCTGATGTTTGGCAAACGGGAAGCATTAGCGGCTTACGTGCCAGGGGCGGATTTGAGGTTGTAGATATGCAATGGAAAAATGGAAAGGTGGTACAACTTGTTGTCAAATCAAGTTTAGGGGGTAATCTTCGTTTGCGGGTTCCGAATGAAATGAAGCTAAGTACCAAGGGCTCCTTACAAAGAGCCACAGGAAACAATACAAATCCTTTTTATGGGGTTGAAGAAATTCCTGCACCTATTATATCAAAAAAAGCAACGATAATGCCACCGGAGGTAAAGCAAACTTTTCTCTATGATTTGGCAACACAACCCGGCCACACATACACATTTGTTTCCTTGTAAAATATTGCTACCTCTAGTTATAAGGAGTTATTTAGCCAATGCTTCTCCCTCTGGCGTTCGCCTCCATTTGAAATAGGCATCCAGCACTTTAAGTGATGCAGCACCGGGCACAGGCCCGGTGTGAGGCGTTTGATTAAAGTGCATCACCACAGGACTTTTATCACTAAATGCGGGCCAGTTGGGAAGTCCTTTGTCATTCGGATCGCCATACTTGGCAAAGTTTGTCCAGTAAGTAACCATGGCATCGGATATCGCTACATCTGTTTTGGTAGTCTCCGGATTAGAAACATTCAGGTGCCCGAAGACATAGGCAACGTCCTGTGCATGTGGCGAGCCATAACCGTAACGAGGCGAACCTTCAGCATAATCAGGATGCTGGTCGAAGTAATAATAAAAAACTTTCGATTTGCCGGTTTTGGATTGAAGCCTTGCCCAACTCCAGGTATGCCAGCCAAATGCTGCATCACGGGTCAGGTCCCTTGCTGTTTTGGGAACTGAGTTTGAGTCTGCAGGATAAGCTTTGAGTAAATCGCCGGCAAATTTTCCGTAACGTGTTTTTACAGCAGCGATATAATCCCTGGGCGTTTTTGGAGGAGAAAAACTTGCACCTTCATCGGAATTGTAACCTACAAGAATGGGAACATCGTTGTATTTACCCGCTTCATAAAGCTTAAATTGATCATCGGGAATTACCCA
>CBKWHA010000306.1:0-5725 GCA_966674115.1 uncultured Chitinophagaceae bacterium | reverse complement strand
CCAACAAAATCAGGATTTTTTTGAATGCCTTCCTCAATAATTTGTGTTGATTTTTCTACAGGATGCGCGGCCATCTCTTCCTCCACAATCTGGGATGCATTGAGAAAAGCAGTATTCCCGATCGCTCTCCAAAAACATTTAGTTTGCCCATTAATGTTAGTTATATTGGTCTTCCAGCTATTCATGACTATTTTGATCGACGATTCGTTTTTGATCCTGTATTCTAAAAGATAAACCGTTGGTATACTATGTACCCTTTTGGTAATAATGATTTCTCCTCCGGAATCACAATACTTTTGAAATTGTGCAAATAGTGCAGAATGGCCTTCTTTAAGGCCAGAAAAGAAATCTTTTATGGCTTTGGGTAATGTGTTCAGAATCTGTTCAACAGCTAATTCAAAATTCTCGTAGGCACGCAGTATACTTTCCAAAATCGCTTGTGTACTGAAACCGCCAACTCCGGAAGAATCCAGACCCGAAAAAGCATAATAATAATCATTGGTCTGATGAATCTTATCCATGATTTGTTGTTCTTCTACGCCATCAGGATTAAGGACTACCTTTCTGCTATCTGCCGCCAGAACTATGTTACGATTGGTAACAACAAGTACAAGTATGGTTGCAAACAAAGGCTCCATTACACCTCCTCATACAATTCTAATGGTAATCCATCCGGATCTCTGAAAAAAGTAAAACGTTTACCTGTATATTCATCTGTGCGGATAGGTTCAACTTCTATGCTTTGCTCTTTCAGATAGGCAACAGCTTTTTCAATATCTTCTACCTTAAACGCCAGGTGCCTGAGACCTGCTGCTTCAGGCTGTGAAGGTCTTGGTCGGGGATCGGGAAATGAAAACAATTCAATGATATAGTTGCCATCTAAACAAAGATCTAACTTATAAGACTGACGTTCCGCCCTGTACACTTCTGTATAAAATTGCTTCGATCGCTCGTAATCCTAACAGATAATTGCTATATGATGAATACCCATCAGGCCGTTCCACCGCGACCTGATGACAGAGGATACAGCTACAAAGTGAGGAATATTAACCCAGTCCGGTATTGCCCCTCTTTCCACGGTTACCGCCTTTGAAAAACTCTTAATTCATTGCACGTTTCACTTCCACCAATATCCCTTTCATTGTTGTCTTACCTGTATTTTTCACACTATGGGTATCAGCCGGTACTACTAATGTCATTCCCTTCTTCAGCTCAAGCACCCTTTTACTGTCGTCTTTCCCGGTAAACTCCGCTGTACTGCCCTCTACCACATAAAGTGCGGCATCTGGATGGGAATGCATTCCTGCTGTCTGCCCAGGTTTGAAATTGACTTCAATGACCCTTAAGCCCAAAGTATCTTTAACTAATTTATATTGGGACGGCGCCACTTTTGTTGCATCCAGGCTTGTATCAAACGTCATAGCTTTCATCGGGCGGTTCACTTCCACCAGGATGGCTCTAAGAGGTGCTTTGCCTGTATTTTTCACACTATGAACCTCTGCTGCCCTTACCATGCTGGTGCCTGTCGGCAGCGTATTCTCCATTTTTGATCCGTCTTTGTCGTAAAATGTTGCGGTGCCTCCTACATCCATATATACTACATTGTCATGATGGCTATGCATCGCCGATGAGTCGCCCGGCTTGTAAGCAGCTTCCACAATTCTGATACCCATTGAATCATTCAGCACTTTATAAAGATCCGGGGCTGCTTGTACACCATCCGGCATAGTCTCAGTGCCAGCAGGTTGCATTGTATCTTCTTGGGTGGTGTCTGTGGTAGCCTGCTCCCCTTTTTGACCCTGTTGATTACAGGCAATAAGCGCTAGTGAAATACCCAATACCAAAAGGAATGGGCCTTGAATTGCTGCTTTCATAAAAAAACTTTTTAGTTGAAAGAATGAACAATAAGGCAGGAATTAAGATTAGCGAAGGGATAAGATCGTTAATAAATCTAAGGAGAATTTGAGATACTTGGTAAAATAATGTGATTACCAGTATCGGCAGTTTGATAATCAAAAGGTTAGCCCTATTTCACACACTGAATAACTAGGGCAAAAGAGCTTATGTGCATCTCTACAATTTGAATTACCACGAAACATAATAGAAGTAATATTGTAATAGAGCGTCTCACAGCTTTAGCACAACGAGGCAGAGGCTTTATGAATTGACAGCAGTTCGTGATCCTTTCTTCTGGCATCTGTTCTGTTGTTGTTTAACTTTTTACAGCTTAAATGTAATACATAGCTGTCGATTCAAAAAACCGCCTGTTAGCAGCGTGGGCACATTTAAATTTTCGTTGCCAATATTGCAATCAGATCTGCACTTGGGATAAATAGTAACTGCGCCACGAGTGTTCCTATTAGCCTCGCCAGCGTCATGTAAACGATGTATCTTCTAAATGTAGCCTCAGTGCATTTACCCAGTATAACATCATCCGTCATCGCTGACAAATGTGGATCAATGAAAGCAAACATCAAGATAGTGGCAAAGCCATTGATAAACGCTGAAAGATTGCTGGCAGTGGTTCTATACTGAGGATTGATGTAAGCGGCATAAACAGCCGACAGCACATAAGACTTCGTCGGGCCTGAAAGGCCAACGATGAAGTCTTATATGTTATAGGTCGTTTTTCTTCTCTTTTCTTGTTTGATAATTGATTTCACAATTAGGTAGCCACTTTCTTAAGTTGTCCTTATCTACTTGAGTTAAAAAGTCGTCATCCAATCTCATTGCTTTAAGTTTAGTCAGTTTGCTTATGTTAGGTGAGATGTGTTTTATTGGATTGTCCCAGATTTCAAGTTTTTCAAGATTTTTTAAATCAGAGATATTATCAGGAATACTATCTATTTCATTGTCAAATATTAAAAGCTCCTTTAAGTTACCTAAATGCCGTGTCTCTTTTGATATGTTATTTACTTTATTTGTGTACAGGTAAAGTGTTTCAAGTTTGTCAAGCCTGCTGTCTACGAAGGAAAGGTCTGCAAACTGATTGTCGTTAAGTGATAGCCACGTGAGATTTGGAATGTTTTTTATCTGTTCTGGCAATTTTGTTAAGTTGTTTCTTGCGATGTCGAAATGTTCTAAGCTGTCGAGTTGTGATAAGTCGCACTTAATTTCTTTGATTTTTGTATCAGCAAACGAGACACTCTTTAACCTTTTAAGCTTTAGAAGTTCGCAAGGAAAATCACTTATTGGGTTTACCGCCAAAATTAAGTCTTGAAGCGAAGTAATTTCAAATATTTGTGGAGGTATTTCTCTCAGGTCATTTCCCGTCAATATTGCTTTGTAGATGTCGAGTTTACCAAGTCCATTTGGGAGGGAAGTCAATCCTTTATTTTGAAGCCACAAGTATTTCCCATTGTCGTCAGCCCAAACCACAGAATTTTCACTTTTGTAAAAGCTCCTTTTCTGATTATAGTAAATTTGGTCACACAAATCCGTCATTGTATTTTTTACAGAAAAACTTTGGTTATCGCTCACTTGGAATAGCCAACTTTTTATTTTGCTGTCGGAGGTAATGCAATCAATTTCAAAGTTCGGGTCCCAATTTATTCGGTTATAATCTACAGATGAATTGTCCGTGAACGAAAAGCGTACTGTATTTGGAATATTTTCTGTTTTGGTTGAAGTAATAATTAGCCCGTTTTCAGGAATATTGATTGTCTTTTTCCAAAATTTCGTTTCGGGTAATTCAGGATAACCTTCAATTCCGAAAATTATTCCTGCTTGTCCCTTAAAGTCTTTGGGAAACACAATTGCATTGTGTTCTTGCCACTTCATATAAGTTACAAAGGCAAGTATTAGATAGGCTACTGTCAAAATGGATTGTGTTATCCAAAACGCTCTTTTTTTCTTTAAAAGTCTGCTGGTTAGATAGTCAATGAAATAAACAAATAATCCAACCCCAATAAAAATCAGCCCGAGAACGATTAAGTAACCAAAAGTCAATATTGCTACTGCCAACCCGAGTAGGATAGTCAGCAGTCCAAGTATCTTTAATGGTGAATTAATTAGTCGTTTCACGTCTCTTTTAAAATGCCCTATAACGGTTTACATATTGGCGATGGTGGGGCATTTGAAAAACGTCAGCCCAACATTTGCACAAATGCCTAATAGAATTACAAATGTTGAGTTTACAACTGTCAGCCCCACTATTGCCAATACGATGTTAGCGGTTCGTTGCTTTTGTTCACTTTTTTTGTTGCAAATTTTGTTAGTCCGTTACAGGCTTGGGTTTATATTCCGAATAAGTAATAAATGTTTTTCCATCGTAAAGGAAGAGACTTGTTTCTCTCGTGCCTATCCAAAGATTGCCACTTTTATCTTCCAAAATTGACCAAACCCAAGGATTGATTAGCCCATCTTTTGTAGAAAAATGAGTGAAAGTTTTGCCATCATAACGGTGAATACCATCACCACCAAACCAGAGGTTTCCCTTTTTGTCTTCTATAATTCGAGTAAACCCATTATTAGGAAACTTAAAACTTGTAAATGATTTGCCATCATACCGGTAGGCTCCACCCCAATTAGTGAACCAAATATTCCCATTCTTGTCTTGCAGTTGAGGCCAGCCCCAACTATGAGGTTTTGGCTTTGGCCCATCTTGAAATAATTCCATTAGTTCAAGTTTTGTCACAGATTTTCCATCGTAACGATACACACCTTTGTCGGTTCGTGCTCCAAACCAAATATTACCTGCTTTATCTTCTAAAATTCGTTCCACGTTATGGTTAGTGCTCAAAAAGCCACTAGCTGTCTCATTAATTATAAATGGAGTAAAAGATTTGCCATCGTAGATATAAACACCATCTATAGTTGCGAACCATAATTTTCCGCTTTTTGCTTGTATGATACTGAATACCCAATGCTTGTTGCGATAGTGCTCATTCTTGTTGGGAGGCAGGTTTTTGGGTAAAGGAATCTTGATTTCTGCAAATGTTTTACCATCGTAAAGACACAGTCCCACTTCTGTACCTATCCAAAACTTACCATCTTTATCTTCAAATAGGGTATAGACGCTATTACTGTTAAGCCCATCTGCCACTAAATATTGGGTAAACGATTTTCCGTCATATTTATAAAGACCATTTTCTGTGGTGCCGAACCAAAGGTTGCCGGCTTTGTCCTGTAGGATACATTGAACATTGCCATATCGGGGGCCACCTAAGGTTTTTATAAGTTTGGGATGTTCCTTTTCTTTCGGTAAATCTTTTTTAACCTGTCCGTTGCAGGCAGAGCCAAAAAGTAATATTGTCAAGAAAGTAAAAACTTGAGTTTGTAATAAATAATTTTTCATTGTTCAAATTGTCATTGATGTTTTTTATCTATGTGCCGGTTTGGGTGTCGCTCTGCAATGACCGCTAACTGCTAAAATACGCATGTTTTGACCGAATCCAAATCAGTAAGAAAATGCCCTTGCTTCCAGGTTGCCAATTGCTTATGCCCGCGCTTTCATGTTGTGGCAACAAAAAAAGCGCAAGCGACTTGTAAAATGGGCAACCAGGAAAACGCAACCAACTATTCCCAATTGAGCTTGTCCTGTGTGCTTTGTATGCCTTGAACTTTGAGCTGGCTTACCTGTGCATAACGTATGGTGGTTTTCAAACTGCTATGTCCCAGTAACACCTGAATGTAACGGATATATGTCCCTGCTCCTAATTAGTATCCTCTCTTACCACATATCCCTTACTAGTCCCGGTTCAGCCAAATGCCTCCCCACATCAAA
>CBKWHA010000305.1:0-5767 GCA_966674115.1 uncultured Chitinophagaceae bacterium | reverse complement strand
ACACCGCAGGTAATGGTTTCAATAGTTTACAAAACAACTTCATTGTATCACTGCTACAAACCACGAAAGGTGATATTTACGTGGGTACTGCCTGGGGGCTTTACCAATACAACCGGAAAGATGACGGTTTTAAGAGAATTATAAATGGCGACTTTATTACCAAGATCCATCTACCGGATCTAAAGGCCATTTTCTAAGAGAACCAGGTAATAAAAACAGCTTATCAGCCAATTCGATCAATTCAATTTATGAAGACAGCTCCAGGAATTTATGGCTCGCAACAGAAGGTGGAGGACTTTGCCGTTTAGATAAGTCAAGAAGAAATTTCACCTGCTACAATACCAGAAATGGACTGCCCAGTAATTTTATTTTCAAAGTATTGGAAGATAACAATAAAACTCTGTGGATAACCACATCGAAAGGGCTTGTTAATCTGGATATAGCAAAAGGCCAAACAAAAGTGTACACAAAAGCAAATGGGCTCATAAACGACCAGTTCAACTATAATTCCGGGTACAAGGACAAACAGGGTAATTTATACTTTGGCAGCGTTCAGGGCATGATCAAATTTAATCCAAATGACTTTCACAAAGACCAATATTTACCACCTGTCTATATAACTGGCTTACAAATTCAGAATAAGGAAGTTGAATTGGCACAGGATCAAAGCATTTTACAAAAATCTATTTTATATACAGACAAAATAACCTTGCCTTACAACCAATCTTCTTTTAGTATTGATTTTGCAGCCTTACGCTTTACATCACCCGAAACAACTGTGTACAGCTACATCATGGATGGTTTAGATAAAGAATGGACCTATTTGCCAACAAACCGGAAGGTTTACTTTACTAACTTAAAGCCAGGCACCTATACATTTAAAGTAAAAGCGGACAACAATGAAGTTTGGACTGCCCCAAAAGAATTAACCATTACCATCACACCTCCTATCTGGGCAACCCCAGTAGCCTACCTTTTGTATTTATTTATAGCCGTTTCATTGGCATATTACCTTATACGAACGTATCATCATATACAAGAAAACAAAAAGCAAAAAGAAATTTACCAGGCCAAGATGGAGTTCTTTACAAACATTGCCCCATGAAATAAAAACACCGCTTACACTGATCAAAGGACCAGTTGAAAATCTAAGTGAAATGACAGTCCAGGTTCCTGAGATTAAGTACGATGTCAATACTTTGGAAAGAAATACAGACCGGCTGATGAATTTAATTAACCAGATCCTCGACTTCCGCCAAACAGAAACAAAAGGATTCAGCCTCCACTTTTCAGAGGTAAATATAATTGAGATAGTTAAGGAAGCCTATTTAACATTCCAACCCCTTGCCCAAAAAAGAACATTAAATTTTACCCTGGAACTTCCTTCTTCAGAAATCAACATAATGGCAGACGCCGAAGCGCTGACCAAGATATTAAATAACCTGCTCAGTAATGCAGTGAAATATGCAGATCATGAAGTAACAACAAAAGTGCTACTACCCAATAAAACTGAAAACAAACTAATAATTGAAATCAGCAATGATGGCTATATCATCCCCGCAGAAATGAAAGAAAAGATCTTCGAACCATTCTTTAGAATAAAAGAAACTACCAAACAAAAAGGCACAGGTCTGAGTCTTGCCCTTGTCCGTTCCTTAGTCGAATTACACAATGGAAAAGTCTATGTAAAAGAGCAACAAACTAACCGTAATGTGTTTGTTGTTGAATTACCTTATCCAATCACCTAGAAAAGTTAGAATACAAACTCCCATTAACACATCTTATCCCCACTTCAAACATCAGTCCGCACCAATTCGTTTTTGCAAACCCTCATCTGCCAATTTATAAACTGATTCAATAGGAACGAAAAGTTTGTCAAGCTCACCATAATCAACATGAATGGTATTCTTCGTAACTGCACACAAAGAATTCACAACTCTGCAAAGGCAGGGAAGTATGAGTTATACCAGATTCAATTGAATAGTTCGTATTTTAAACGTGAGTGGTGAATCGTCAATATTCTAATATACGTACTACCTAAATGAAAATGGTATTACTGCTCCTTAAAGGATTAGGGCTCGCCGATGCACCTGCATTTCTATTCTGTCTGCTTGGCAGGTTATTCAATTGTTGATGAAAGAACAAATGTTCAATGAATATTCGACAGCCAGTATATTGGTAAGTCCATGATACCGATCTGCCTTTTTCTGTCACTAAAGAATGGTCAAACGCACTTGCCTGCCCAGTCCGGTCTCAAATATTTTAAAAAGCGTTGATAGCTGAATGTCACACTTGCCATTCTCAAGTCTGGAAATATAACTTTTTTGTGTTCCTATTTTCTCCGCCAATTCTTCTTGTGTTATGTTCGCTTCCTTTCGAGCTTCTTTGAGCATCTGACAAATCACAAAATAATTGGCTTTCTCTTCATATTTTTCACGTTTGGACGTACCGATCTTTCCATACTTGATGTCCAGCAGTTCGTCAAATGATTTAGCGTTTTTTATGCTTTCTCTTTTGCTTTTCATTTTCTTTCTTTTTAATGGTAAAATACTCTTTCATTAATCGCTTGGCAAGCTCTAATTCATTTACCGGTGTCTTCTGTGTTTTCTTTTGAAAACCGTTGAACAAAATAACTAAGTTCCCTTTGTCAAAACAGCAGAAAATACGATAGATGTTAGAGCTATATTCCACCCGGATTTCATAGAGACCATCTGTCCCTTCCATATGTTGCAGGTAAGTTTTGGGTACCCGCTCCACCTGTCTGATAATGCGAAGCACATACTCAATCTTTTCCTGAACCTTTGCCGTCTGCTCCAGATAGAAAGTTATGAAGTAGTCTCCATGAAAGATGATTTTCCGTTCAATAAAATTCACAGAACGAAGTTAACTTAAAAGTAAACATATGCAAAATAGAAATCCACAAAAAAGGACGTGTGAAGGTAGCCGGTAACGATCAAAAGTATTTGGGAAGTGGCTGACGTCTGGGTTACAACCATTCACTACATTTATACCGTTGATTAGTGGTTTTTGTTGAAAGTTAGTACAGAAGCAGCCATTTTACAAATATTTATGTTGCCTGCAGGTCATTTGATGAATGCAACCTGAATTGTTTTACCCTTAGAAGTAATGAGTGTGTTTGTTGTGTCCTTTGATTGATTTGTAATGATCAATGAAGAAATATCTTTGTAAACAACATCTTCATCACTACAAATACCAAGCGCCTTCTCTGTTATCAAGCCTTTTTTTATTAACTCCAGACGCATTGGTGCTATTACCCCAACTTTCTCCCTTACCTCATATTTATTATTGCTGAATCTTACTGTTGGAACTGTTAAAGTCGCTATCAATGGACTTGCTACAATAACAAACATTATTTTGTCCATAAAAAATGTCAATGCAGCGGTGGCAGGATATAATAAAAAAATACCGAAATATATCTTTTGCCATAGTGAAAGTGTTCTTCTATAAAGTGCAAATGTCGCTGAAGCAGTTAATAAAAAGCTTAGAACAATTATTCTGTCAAACCAAACTCCTTTGAAAGAATTTATTAGTAGAATGTCAAGCAATAACAGAATAAGAAAACTTACATGAGCTGTTATCAAACCCTTTTTGAATTTGGGTATTCTATCTCCTTTTACAAAAAACAGAGTGACTGTAGAAAAATAAAGTACTATGTAAATAGTAGGTAGTATCATTTTATTTGCAGGCAACACTAAAAATAGTTCGCCTCCCCTTCCCTACCAAATCAATTTTCTCCTTTTGATTATTAATTACTTTCTTTTCGCTTTTTACAATTGTCGGTGTCGGCAAGCCAACCAAAAGTATTTTGCTCTACTACTAATAGAGCAAATTTTTCCGTAAAGAAGTCAATTCTCTAGATCCGTAATGCAACAAGGCAACTTCCATTCTTTGTCAAGTCCGCCACCTCTTCCTTCTTTTGCCACACAATCCTCCAAAGCCATTGCTGCTCATGGGCTCCCTTGATCACTGAAGTTTCCTGGTTACACTCCCTGTACAACCGCTTTTACCGCTAATTGCTTTCTGAGCCACTGCTTGTCTCCTTGTTTGCTCATGTACAATTGAATGGCTGCTGGGTATATCCGGAAACTTTGGTAATCACGATCCTTCTACCCTTGTAGCGCTTCACAACAAAGCTCTCCCCAATTGCTCCCTGGATGATGCTGAGCAACAATCGAGACACCTTCTTGCCATTCACCCACACCTCCCACCACTAAATTCCAAAATCCCACCATCAGCAATCCCTCAACATCCATCTAACCCCTCCCCAACGCCGCACATCCGTCGATTTCCACCATATTCAAAATAATATCCTAATTTGAACACTTAAACGGTAATCACCCTATAATCTATTTGCAGATTATGTCCGCTCCCAGGAGAAATATACTTCCTAGGTCAATCGCGATCATTGGCTTTGTGCTGCTTGTTGCATTCGGCGGACTTCACTTATGGTTTAGCTATAACGCATCCGACTTTCTGGAAGATATAGTCAGCCAAAGATCCAATGGCAAACTGAAACTAAATGTAAAAGGGCTAAGTTTTAATTATTTCACCAACCACATCCAGATTAAACATGGCACACTGATCACAGGAGATACGCTTTCTCATCCCGCCACTTACAACATACGGCTGAGCAAACTTTCCCTGCATGTACGCTCTTTCTGGCCTTTACTTTTCCAGCGAACCCTGTTGCTCGATTCCGTTAAGATCTACGACCCCATTGTCGACGTTTACCGCTGGCGAAAGGACACAGCATTCCTCTTCGACAAAAGCAATATTTCCATCCCGGAAGAATTGGGCCGAATGTACAACTCGCTCCTCGACGGACTTGAAGCTTTCGGCATCAAAAAGATCCTCCTCGAAAGGGGCCGCTTCCGGTTTAACAATAAAATGGATCCGGGGAGTCCCCCTATCGTCCTTTCCAATATCTACTTTCACCTTGTCCGTATGGGTGATGGAACCATAAAGCGGGACGCTTATATACAGGATAAACAAAGCGTCGAACTGCGCTCGCGCAACCAGAACATAGCACTGCCCGGTGGAAGACACCACCTTTCCTTCAGCAACTTCCGGCTTGAGCTTTTTCAAAAACGTATTGAGCTTGATAGTTGCACAGTAACTGCCATACCAACAGATACTTCCAAAAGCAGTTTCAATATCTTCTTTAAAAAACTGTTACTGGTAGGTGTAGATTTCGACGCCATGTACCGCAAAAACCTGATTCGTGCCGATTCGGTCTATTGTATCGAGCCCATGATCCATCTTGTATTTGATCGACCCGATACAGCACAAGCTCAGACTCTGGCAACACAAACTAAGTCGCGCCCTGACCCGGAAAAGATCATCCGAGATCTTACCGGTGATCTAGACCTCGCTTTCGTCGGCGTAAAAGATGCAGGTATAAGAGTTGACATCAACGGCAGAAGAAGCCGCTCATTGTTCAACTCCCGTAAAGACGATTTTGAAATGCACCACCTCCGCATTAGTCCGGATTCTTCCATACCTGTGAGGGTAAAACAATTTGACCTGCTGGTGAGGGATTACCGCCTATATAATCAAGATAGCTCTACCGTTTTTGGCTTCGACAGTGTGCACTTCAGCAACAACAAAATTGTCCTCAGTAAATTCTCAGTTGTCACCACGCCGGCCCGCTTCGGTCCCACCAATGAAAGGGATTTCAAAATTCCTCATTTTGAACTGGTTGGTCTCGACTGGTACGAATTGATCTTTGAAGAAAATCTTTTTGCAA
>CBKWHA010000304.1:0-5770 GCA_966674115.1 uncultured Chitinophagaceae bacterium | reverse complement strand
AAGCTCTTCAACCTGCACCCAGTCATAACCTTCTCCCGATGTGCTTCCAGGTCCCGGTATGTCTATCTTAAAATAATCTCCTTTTTGCACGGGCCTATCTACTTCATGTCCACGTTCATCCACTAACTGAAAAGTTGCAGACATTATCCCGGCCATATCATGCCACCGGTTAACGTCCAGCAACCTGTTTTTTACTGTTACAAAAAAAGCCTTAGCAGCTTCATTACTTTCCAATTCTATAGAGTAGACGGTATCTATCACCTTCCCTTCCTCATGCCCAGGTATTACACCTGTATAGTTTTTTTCTTCTTTCTTCTCTTCCATAAAAACTGATTAAAATCTAAACCACGAACTCAAAAACACAAATTCTAAATACAATTTCAAAAAATAGTTCTACCCCCTTGCTAAACACTCATATTCATTTACCCATCTATTATTTAAACTCACAACCCGTAACCCATTACTAATAACCCATCCCACCTTTCCACTTGCCTATTGCACATTGCCTATTGCTTATTATCGCTTATTGCCTATTATTCTCTTCCACTCACAAATTCAACTTCCCCTCTGCTCCCCCTGCCAGCTTTTGCCCGGCTACAACTGATGCAGCCATTTTTAAGAACTGCACCATCTTCCCTGTCTCAGCATCCCAGTAGTAACAATTCTGTGGCTGAACCCTCAGCAGGCACAAATTAGGATCATCAGCACCCTGCGGAAACCATGCCTTTACAACCGGCGACCATTTGGCTTTAATTGTCTGACGGTCGGTAACAACCTTTGCATTACCCCATATATCCAGATAGCTATCCTTACCTGGATGTGCATAAACAAGGTGTACAGAAGTATCCGCACTTATCTCCTCTATCTTTATCGAACGAATATCACTATAAAACCATAGAGCACCGCTCTCCTCCACTTCAATAGTCGCCATAGGCCGTGTATGATCCCCGTTTTTGTTATGAGTAATGAACATACACACATTAATATCTTTTACAAGCTTTTTAAGCTTATGTAAAGCTTCCTGCTCTTGAAGATTCTTCTCCATAAACATCAATAATTAGTGATAATGAAATAAATAACATAAAAACTAAAACCTTAAAACTTTATGCCAGCACTAACTCCCCACCGCCATCTCCGCTTCTCCAATCAGCCCAATCCCCTTCGAATGCAGAATAGCCTCTTCACTATGCTCAAAAAAACAACTGGGCACACCCAGCGTCTCTATTTTATTAAGTACCTCCACCACCTTATCCCTGTTTTTGGGATGAACATCACGTATATATACTGCATGAATTCTATTCGGAAAATGTTCTACTATAGATGCATAAATAAACGGATCCATCTGAGAGCTATCGCCTAGCAAAATAAACCGCTGACTTGGATAAGCCTCCAGTATCCGTACAATCCGCATAAACTTCGTATGGTGATTGTTTTGTCCGGTTTTAAACAACTGACTGAATGGCTTCAGCACATTCAGCAAAAAAACACCTCGTGGTATCCCATTGATAGTCGTGAACTCCAGTATATAATCATACAAGTTCCACTCGCTGCTCGAAACATAAAAGAAAGGATTGGGTGCTTCCCCTGCCGTATTACCTTTTGCAAGTAATTGGTAATGCTTTACCACACCTTCAAATGGTTTACGGCTGCGGGCATTATGCGTAAACAAAACATACAGCCGCTTGCGCAGATTGGCCGAATGAGAGATCAGGAATGTATCATCAATATCAGAAATAAAACCATATTGTGTTTCATATGGAATATAAATAGCACCAGAACCTTTGGCTTTTATATTATCCCTTTTGTCCTTTAATATCACATTGATTTCATGCCAGCCTTGCAAAAGCGGTGGCTGATCCTGCCAGCAAAACCTGAAAAATCCGTCTGTATCCGTTTTTACTGTGTGTTCAATCCCATCCCATTCCATATGAACGGTAGCCCCATTGTAGGGCTTTACAAAAAACATTCGTAATAAGGCTGCTGTGTTATGCAGTATACCTTTTGAATAACGTTTTCTTGGCAAAGGCCCCAATCGTAATACATGACCATAAATGACCATTTGCTCAGTATGGCCATACCCATGGTACACTTTAACAATTGGTTCATTGGTCAATCCAAACCACCTGAGCACTTTGGTAGACCAATGTTTTTTATTGCTGTCTTTTTGGTTACTGATTTGCATAAGTCATAATTAGAGAATAGTCAACAAACAAATTCACCATCCACTATTCATCAAATGCAATAAACATGCAAGACGAAAAGCAGAAATTATTATTTATCATTAACCCTGTTTCTGGCGGAAAAGAGAAGCACAACAGGGAGGCTGAGATAAGGAGCTATTTCAAAGACACTCCCCACACAGTTGAGTTTTACCTACTCAACGGAAAGTCTGACAGGGTTTCCATCCAGCACTATTTGGATACGGCCAATCCGGATAAAGTAGTTGCCGTAGGTGGAGATGGAACGGTAAAAATGTTGGCCGAAATGCTCAAAGGCACCAATCGCATTTTAGGGATTATCCCTGCAGGTTCAGCTAATGGAATGGCCAAAGAACTGAATATTCCTCTTTACATGAAAGATGCATTGGACATTATTGTGCATGGCCAGTCCCAGTTTATAGACGCCATACTGATCAATAAAAAAGAGATTTGCCTCCACCTCAGCGATATGGGTCTGAATGCCATGATGGTAAAATATTTTCATGGCTATAACCAAAGAGGCATGTGGGGTTATGCACGCTCTATTTTCAGGGTTTTATGGCAAAAGCAAAAGATCTATGCAACCATCTCTACTGATAAAGGTACTATAAAGCGGAAAGCCTATATGATCGTGCTGGCAAATGCCAGTAAGTATGGCACCGGCGTCACTATTAATCCTGCAGGCAAGCTGGACGATGGCCTGTTTGAAGTAGTTGTGGTAAGAAAACTACACCTCTGGTCCATTCTGAAAATGCTCATGAAGCACAAAACCTTCAATAAAGAGAAAATTGAGATCATCCACACCAAAAAAGTAACCCTTTCCTCATTGAGAAAAAGTTATTTCCAGATTGATGGTGAATACAGGGGCAGGGTAAGAGAAATAACAGCCGATATCTTTCCCCAATGCATCAATCTCATCCTCCCTGCCAACAGAACCATAACCATATAAGACCATATAAAATTTCCATAAAATCCTACCCGCCCCCAAACCAATTATAATACCATTTTCAATTCGCAATCTATATCTGTACTACTCACCTTTCCAATACTTTCCTGTTACCAAACTTGATACTATTTTAATCTAAAACTTAATGTTGTACAGCAATTCATAAATCCACAAACCTCACTTTGGCACGAAGTTTTTACCTGATGAATTAAAACCTTTTATTATGGACAGACTAGAATTAAAAGGCAGATGGCATGAATTAAAAGGGAAAATTAAACAAGCTCATGGTGATCTTACAGATGATGATCTGAGATATGAAGAAGGCAGAGAGGAAGAATTATATGGCCGTTTGCAAAACAAGTTGGGAAAAACACGCGATGAAGTAATAGACTGGCTACGTCGCCTCGATCGCCCAAGTGGCCGTCCTTAAAATTAGAAAAGCTCCCTTTCGGGAGCTTTCTTATTAAGAAACGTTCTTAGATTATCGATAAAAACTTTGGATTTTATGTAAATTATAGAATGTTGTAAATAAACTTACTTTAACGACCAATAACAGCCTAAATAGAATAATTTCAAAGGATGGCATGGGGTGAAAAATTGAAAAGTAATTTATTTACGATTTGAAATATCTAAGAAATCATCTCACTTAATTCAAGCCACCTCATTTCTTTTTCATCAATTGTGTTGTTGATAATTCCAATGCGTTCTGTTAGTTTTTGTAATTGATCATAAGGTATGCCTGGATCATTCAATTTTTCGTAAATTTCCTGACGTTCCTTCTCTAAGGAAGATATTTCTGTTTCAAGCATGTCGAACTCCCTTTGTTCTTTGTATGAAAGCTTCTTCTTTGATTTGTTAGAAACATTTTCTACGGATTGAACTGGTTTGTTATCTTCTTTTGATTCCTCTTCCTGTATCTTTTGCCATTCACGATATTGGGAGTAGTTGCCAGGGAAATCGCGGATTACTCCATCTCCTTCGAACACAAACAAATGGTCGACCAGGCGGTCCATGAAATAACGGTCATGGCTTACGATAACGAGGCAACCAGCAAACTCCGATAAGAAATTTTCCAATACTGCTAATGTAGGAAGATCTAAGTCGTTGGTAGGTTCATCAAGAATGAGAAAATTAGGATTGCGGAAAAGAATGGTAAGTAAATGCAGACGCCGTTTTTCACCTCCGCTTAATTTACTGATGTATGTATATTGCTGTTCTGGTGGAAAAAGGAACAAGTTCAGAAATTGAGCTGCACTCAAAGAACCTCCGTTTGCTAACGGGAAATTCTCGGCTATATTCTTTACATACTCTATCACGCGTATATCCTCTTTAATCTCTAATCCTTTCTGTGAATAGTTACCAAAAACTACCGTATCGCCGATGTTAATTTTACCATTGTCGGGTTGCTCGAGTCCCTGAATAATGTTGATGAATGTAGATTTTCCAGCACCATTTTTTCCTACAATGCCTACTCTTTCGCCTTTCTTAAATGTATAATCAAAGCCTTTAAGGATCACTTTATCTCCAAAGCTTTTATAAACCTTTTTCAATTCTGCCACTTTGCCACCCAAACGGTTCATTTTAGCTTGTAATTGCAATTGTTCCTCCTGCAATTGCTGTTTGGCTTTTTTCTCTACTTCATAAAAAGCATCAATACGGCTTTTACTTTTGGTAGTGCGGGCCTTTGGCTGTTTCCGCATCCATTCCAACTCTTTACGATATAGATTGCGAGCTTTGTCAATTGAGGCTGCTTCACTTTCTTCGCGGGCTGCTTTTTTCTCCAGGAAGTTGGCATAATCACCTTTATAAACAAACATTTCGCTCCGATCCAATTCCCATATTTCATCGCAAACAGCATCCAGGAAATAGCGGTCGTGGGTAACTAATAATAAGGTTACATTTTCTTTATTGAGGTAATGCTCTAACCATTCCACCATCTGAACATCCAAATGGTTAGTAGGCTCATCCATGATGAGCAAGACGTGCTTGTGTTCGAAACCAATATCAATCAGGGTTTTGGCAAGAGCTACCCGCTTGCGTTGTCCACCACTTAATGTGGATACATTTTGTTGCAGATGATGGATATTGAGTTTGCCAAATATTTGTTTCACTTTTGATTCGAAGTCCCAAGCGCCCATTTCATCCATTTGTACGAGACAAGCTGCTATTTGCTGTTCATTTCCGGCATCTACTGCAGACTCATATTGCTTAATAGCATTGATTATCGGATGGGAATGGTGAAAGATATTATCAAGCACCGATCTGTTTTCTTCCAGTTTAGGTTCCTGTTCAAAGAATGCAATATCTACGTTTTTGTTTGTCCATACCTTGCCCTCGTCAACAAATTCTTTTCCCGCAATTATTTTAAGTAAGGTAGATTTACCTGCGCCGTTCCTTGCTACCAGTGAAATCTTATCGCCTTCTGATATATGAAAAGAGATGTTTTCAAAAAGAGGTTTAATACCGAATGATTTGGAAATATTTTCCGCCGACACATAATGCATAGAACAAAAGTACGGTGAACAACAGACTTATGGGGTTAGGGGAATTTAAAATTAATAGGTAATGGGCAATGAGTTTACGATGTTGTTAGTTTGGAGTTAAAAGTTCAAAGTTTATAGATAGT
>CBKWHA010000303.1:0-5803 GCA_966674115.1 uncultured Chitinophagaceae bacterium | reverse complement strand
CAAAAAGCCTGTATGTGAAGAGTGAAATGGCTGATCGGATGCGTTCGGACAGTACTTTTATTCGAATTCTGGTCAGGGCGTTACAGGTAAAGAACTCATTTTATTACCTCTTTGATTCTCTTCAGGGAATTTCCAGGCTCTATGCACCTGATAGCACTTTTAGAATTTTTACATGGTCGCTTGCATTTGATGGTTATAGCAGGCAAAGAGGCGCTATTCAGGTTAAAACCACTGATGGTTCATTAAAACTGTTTCCTCTGAGAGACTTTTCTGAGTTTACTTTCAAGCCCCTGGATTCCATACGGTCAAAAGATACGTGGATAGGTGCGGTTTATTATAATATGGTCAAAACAGAGCATCAGGGGAAAAACTATTACACTCTTTTTGGATTCGACGCCAATACGGCTTTTAGTAACAAGAAGTGGATTGAGGTTTTGAGTTTTAATGAGAAAGGCGAACCTGAGTTTGGCAGGGCACCCTTCACCTTTGAAAAGGACAGCATTCAAAGAGCCGTTCAGCACCGCTATAGTTTAGAATACAAAAAAGATGCATCGGCATTTGTCAACTTTACAGCCAATGAAAATATGATTCTGCTTAGCCATCTAGTTTCGGAATCGGGGGAACCTTATAAGCCTCATACCTATATTCCTGATGGGGAATATGAGGGGTTTATGTGGCAGGATGGCAAATGGGTGCATGTAGAAAATGTGTTCAATGTTTATGGGAAAAGGCTTTCTGAGGATGCATTAATCAGAGATGCTGATGGAAACATTAATGAAGCAAAACTCAAAGCGTTTTCTGAAAGAAATATGAGACGTGAAAAAGCAGAGAATAAAAAAGCTCAATAATCAGGGCTTGCTTTGCAGAACATGATGTCTGGGTACCGCTGTTCAACACCTATTCAGGAGCAAGATAGCACTGGTTAAACTGATTTATATATTGAAGCCAGTATTGTACAAATTGAAAATAGCGGTGGTTGTTTAATCTGCTCGTAAATGTTTAAACATAATATAGGTGTCTACCAGCCCTAATTCTTTATGTCTAAATCCCTTTGGTGTGGTACCGATGATTTCAAAGCCATACTTTTTCCAAAGCTTTACCGCATTTGTATTGGTACTAACTACTATATTGAACTGAATGCCTACATATCCTTTTTGTTTTGCAAACTCAATAGAATGTTCGCATAAAAGTTTTCCGATTCCTCTGCCCTGAGCATTAGGATTGACCATATAGCTGCAATTGGCAATATGGTTCCCTAAGTCAATCTGATTAGGTTTGATGATATAAGTGCCCAAAATTGTGTCGTCATCATTAACAGCTACAAAGGTGTCCATATAGTCCGCAAACCAATGTTTATCCAAAGCCTCTTTGGGTGTATTAGGGTCAAATACATAGGTGTCGCCTGTTTTGATCACGTTCGAAAAGATGTCCCAAATTTTGTCATAGTCCTTTGCCTTATCTGCTTTTCTGATTCTCATATTACATTTTCTCAATAGGTCAGTCTTCATAATAGTTAAAGCCGCCAAGAAATTAACGCTAACGTTGTGGTGCTTTGCGTTCGGACGGGCTATCGAAGCACAAAAGCTCATTTTGTAACTAAAGTTCAATAGGAGCACTAAGTTCAAGGTTTACACTTCTGCCCGCCTGAGGCAAAACCGCTGTTTGGCTGTCCGTTTTTATTCAATAGGTTTCACTTTATAAGTTTTCATTGCATTTTCAATTTGAGATTGTTCTGTTGTGTCTGAATACAAAAAATAACTTGGTGCTTGAATTATGTCCACCTTTGTTACTTTTATTTCTATTACTGTCTTGATTGGAAATTTGTCCGTAAATAAATCTATCAACGGCTTAACTTTTAAGTTAAAGTCTTCATCATTTTTGTCAATCAGGTTTGCTATTCCTTTTATTTTAAATCCCTTTTGAATAAATATGTCTACAAAGCTTACGCAAACATTTGGATTGTCATTTATGTTGTCAATACTATTTGGCGATGCGACATTAGCAATTAATAATGTTGTATTGTCTTTGTAAGTAAAAATTTCTTTTGGCGAAACATTTGGTTCGTTTTGTCTGTTAGAAGTTGCTAACCAACATAAAACACATTTATCGATATATTTTTTTACTTCATTGTTTATCATCTTCTTTCTGTTTTTCCGTCATCTGTCAGATGTTGAGCTGTGTCTTAAAATGGCAGCTAACGATTCGGGGCTTTCCGTTCGTGTGGGCATTAGCGAACGGTCGGCCTTGGTTAAAGATAAACTGTTGAATTAAAAACAAATGCTGGTAACATATTCGTCAGCCCACATGACGCAAAACTCATGTTACCGGTATATCTTCCGGTCTGCTACAGGTCTGCAAAGCCATCGTTTAAGTTTGAGTTTTTCGGTAATGCAAGAACAACATAATGTCTTGGCAGAAACCAACTGATTTGTTGCAGTCGGTAATTCAAATGTTCTGTTGAAGGAAAGTCTTCCGGAAAAACGTTGAATGCCAATTCTTGGATTACCTGCCCGTCTATTGTACGGCATACCATCATCAGTTTTGGTCTTTTAACTCCTATGCTTTGCAGAAAGGACTTTAGCACCTGTCTTGTCTGTCTTGGCAAATAACTTTCAGATGGTTGCGCAATTAAAACCTTTTCTTCTTTTTGTATTATCTCTACATTTTGGATTTCAATACTGGCTTTCTTTGAATAAAATTCATTGTTCAGATGCAAGTTGACAATGTCACCATATGAGAAAACCCAATCAACAGAACTTTCACTTGGATTAATAGCAACACCAAAGCCTTTGTCAAGAATAAAATCATCTTTCATGTTTCTGATGCAAAAGGATTCAAAAGGCTTGTGCGGTTCGGGCGTCGTTAATACAAAATAGGGAAAGCCGTCTGGACCGTTGAATATTTGCGGATTGCCACAAGCAAAACTAGCAGTTTGAACATTTTCATAAAAAGTTTGCTGCCATATTTCATCTCTTTGGTCAGCCGGAACTGCAAAAAGGTCAACCATGATTTGTGTCTTTGTGATGTCACATTCGGGTCTTGCATTATTTGGTTTTGAAGTCTCGTTTGCTGGCTTGCTTTTAGTTTTCAGGAAGTCAAATAGTCCCATAAGTTTTTGTCTGTCTTGTTTTGAGGTGACGGTGAACCTGTTTTAAGGTTGCCGGTAACACTAAAAATAGTTCGCCTCCCCCTCCCAACCAAATCAATTTTCCCTAATTGAATTTCAATTACTTTCTTATCGGCTTTTTTAATTGTCAGTGTCGGCAAGCCAATCAGGAGTACCTTCCTCTACCCATTTTAGAACATATTTCCATCTAGGACGTCTTTCCCCCAAATCCGCAAAGCAACAAGAGAACAGGCATCAAGTGTCAGTTCCATCACCTCCTCCTTTTCTGCCGCAACACGCTTCAAGACCCTACAATTAACTCTTTTTATCAACTTCATCCATCTCCTCTTCCTCCGAATTGGCCTAAATTGTGCCTTTGATAATCCGCATATGAAGAAATCACTCCTCGCTATATTATTTTCAACTATAGGCCTTGCTACCTGGGCTCAACATACTTTGCCTCAATATAAAAGCACCCTGTCTGCCTCCGAATGGGTCGATAGCGTTTTTGCATCTCTTTCCGGTGAAGAAAAGATTGCCCAGCTCATGGTCATCAGGGCACACAGCAACCTCGGGCCCGATCATGTGGCGCAGGTTACCAACCTTATTACCAAATACAATGTTGGCGCTCTTTGCTTCTTTCAAGGAGGCCCTGTGCGCCAGGCTAACCTTACCAACCAATACCAGGCAATTGCCAAAACGCCCCTGATGATCACCATCGATGGCGAGTATGGCCTTGGTATGCGTCTCGATAGCGTCGCCAGGTTTCCCTACCAGTCCACTTTAGGCGCCCTGACCGACACCTCCCTTATTTACCAAATGGGCAGAGCCGTTGGCAAACAAATGAGGCGTATAGGCGTGCATGTAAACTATGCACCAACGGTAGATGTCAACAACAACCCTGCTAATCCCGTCATTGGCTTTCGCTCCTTTGGTGAGGACAAGTATAAAGTGGCCCGCTTTGGCGTGGCTTACATGCGCGGAATGCAGCACGAAGGCATTATGGCTTGCGCTAAACACTTTCCCGGTCATGGCGATACAGAGGTAGATTCCCACCTCGACCTCCCCGTGATCAACAAGAGCATGGAACAACTGGACTCCCTGGAACTGTACCCTTTTAAAGCGCTCATTAATGCCGGCATAGGCAGCGTTATGAATGCACACCTGTTTATTCCTGCTATTGATAAATCTCCTAACCGCCCTGCTTCCCTCTCCAAAAAGGCTGTTACTGATCTATTGCAAAAGAAACTTCATTTTACCGGTCTCACCTTTACCGATGCTTTGGAAATGAAAGGCGTCACCAAATTCTTTCCTGCCGGTGAAGCCGCCGTGCAGGCACTGCTGGCTGGTAATGATATGTTGTGTCTGCCTGATAATGTGGAAACAGCAATCGCCGCCATCCAGAAAGCCATTAAAAAGAAAAGGTTATCCTGGAACGATATTGACAAGAAGGTGAAAAGGGTTTTACTGTCTAAATATAATCTTGGTCTTCATCAGCAACAATGGATAGATACCACCAACTTGCTCAGCGATCTCAATACTGAAACAGATGGCATTCGTTTATTAGTGGCCCGCAACACAATTACGGTTGTACGCGATAAACAACAACTGTTGCCCCTGGGCAAAGGCAGAAAACTGGCCTATATAGGGATCGGGCTTACAGGACCCAACGTTTTTAGCCGTCGCATGCAGCAGGAGCATAATGCTGATGTCTACCTGATCTCTTACAAAGAAGATGATGACAGGGCCAACTATATTTTAAAGCAGGTGAAAGACAAGGACTATGATGCGGTTGTTGTGGGCATACACAATTACAGTCTGCGTCCTGCTAATAACTTTGGTCTTAGTGCCAGCGCTTTACAGTTATGGAATAACCTGCCCCAAAGTAAAACTGCTACACTGCTCTTTGGAAATGTTTATGCAGCTAAGAACTTTTGCGAGGCATCTACTTTGGCTGCCTTCCACCAGGATGATTCTATTACGCATGTTGCTGCTGCTGATTTTATGGCCAATGAACTACCCTCTAAAGGAAAACTGCCGGTTTCTGTGTGTAATTTTTCTTATGGAGAAGGTCTTTCCCTGATCAATTATTATCCCGGTCCAACATCTACCGCATGGATCAAAATTGACAGCCTGGTTTCTAATGCCATTTTGCAGGGAGCCTTTCCCGGTGCTGTGGTGCTCGCAGCCAAGGATGGTGAGATCAAATACCACAAGGCCTTTGGCAATTTCCGCTATGATGTTTCCCGTCCTGTATACCAGGAGACCATCTTCGACCTGGCTTCAGTTACCAAGATCGCTGCCACCACAGTTGCAGTCATGAAGCTGTACGAACAAGGAAAACTGGACCTGAAAAAACGCGTTGGCGATTACCTGCCCTGGACGATGGGGTCTAATAAGGCCCGTTTGCAAATAGATGATATCTTACTGCACCAGGCCGGCCTTGTGCCCTTTATCCCTTTTTATAAAGAAACAATAGATTCCACAGGCCGTCCGCTGGATTCTATTTACAGCCCCGTACCTAAAGAAGGCTTTGCTTTACAGGTAGCCAAAAACCTTTACCTGCGCAACGACTGGGAGGACACGCTGTTTCATCGCATTTTAACCAGCCCTCTTTCTGCCACAAACCGTTATGTATACAGCGACAATGACTTTATCTTCCTGGGCAAGATCGTAGAAGCAATTAGTGGCGTCCCG
>CBKWHA010000302.1:0-5826 GCA_966674115.1 uncultured Chitinophagaceae bacterium | reverse complement strand
AGACATCGTCAAAAACGCCCCAGGTTTGCTCTACTTTATACGGACCGGTGCCTGGGCAACCCAGCCAAGGGTAAGCGGCAAGAGCTGCCGATGAATGTCCCGGCATTTCAATTTCAGGTATTACCGTTATGTGCCGGTCTGCCGCATACTGAACGATTTCTTTTACTTCATCCTGTGTGTAAAAGCCTCCGTAACGGGTATTGTCATTTCCTGTGCCCGGATACCTGCCAATGATCGTACCGTCACGCCATGCGCCAATTTTCGTTAGCTCCGGGTATTTTTTTATTTCGATGCGCCAGCCCTGGTCTTCAGTCAGGTGCCAGTGGAAATAATTCATTTTATGCAGCGCGATATAGTCGATATATTTCTTGATGAATGAGACAGGAAATAGATGCCTGCCAACATCCAGGTGAAGTCCTCTGTAAGCAAAACGGGGTGTATCTTGAATAACTAGCTTTGGAATTTCAATTTTTGGACTGGAAACACGTGTTTTAGTATTTGGAACAGGAAGAAGTTGGATAAGGGTTTGGACACCATAAAAGGTGCCGGGGTAGGTATCGCCTTCAATTGAAATGCCTTCATTTGAAACGGTGAACTGGTAAGCATCTTTATCCGGAGCCTTAATAAATTTGCGGGTGGTAAGCCGGATATAGTTTTTGCCTTCCTGACGATCTACATCCAGTTTAAAGCCATAATATTCCTGGAAGTAATCGTTTAAAAAGCCGGCTGCCTTTCTGTCTTCTTCGTCCTGAGCTACTATTACAGTTTGTTTA
This sequence comes from uncultured Chitinophagaceae bacterium, assembly GCA_966674115.1. GTDB lineage: Bacteria > Bacteroidota > Bacteroidia > Chitinophagales > Chitinophagaceae > Flavisolibacter. Next base: position 5,053 of record CBKWHA010000302.1, on the reverse strand, counting down.
TTGAGTTCAAACTTTCCGCTTTCCTTCTTGATCCTGGCAGGTAATGGTATAATATTTAAGGATTGTGAATAGGATACAATTGAAAAAATAATTAGTGAGAGAAATAAAAGTATGCTTCGCATGATTGTACGTTTTCAACTTTGAAATTACTTTATTGTTGCAATTTTACCATTTCATTGGAACTTCCATTAATAAAAGATCTGACGAAGCATTTGCTTTGATGCTTAATTTGTCTACTTCAGTAACTCCAAGGCCATCGCGACGGTTCAGCACAATATCATTGATGGTAACATCACCTTCTATTAAAAATGCATAAACTCCATGTTCACTATTTTTCAATTTATAAGTCAACTCAAGGTCCTTATCCAATTTTCCCAGACTAAACCATGCATCCTGGTAGATATGCAAACCTTCCTTTTCGCCCATGGGTGCAACAATTGTGAGTAATTTGTTTTTCATTTCTTCAGGTGCAAACGAATTTTGCTCATAATGTGGTAATACATTTTGTTTGTTGGGAAATACCCAGATCTGCAGAAACTTAACCATGAGGTCCTTGTTTCTATTCTTCTCTGAATGTGTTACGCCTGTGCCTGCACTCATTACCTGAATGTCTCCTTGCTTAATGATCTGACGTGTACCCATGCTATCCTGGTGCTCCAGATCACCTTCAAGTGGTATGGTGATGATTTCCATATTTTGGTGCGGATGTTTGCCAAAACCCATACCTGGCGCTACTGTATCATCATTTAGAACCCTCAATGCACCAAAATTCATTCTTGCAGGGTCGTAGTATTCTGCAAAACTAAAGGTATGCCAGGTGTCCAGCCACCCGTGGTTCGCATGTCCGCGTGTGGTTGATTTATGGAACGTAGTGGTCATGATTTTGTTTTTTGGTTATTCTTTCTGCCAGCCATAAGAATTCAGTGATAAATACATCTATTGAACGCTGAAATAAAGGATCGAGAAGGTTCCCGTTTTCGTCAAATCTTTTTTCAACAAATGGTGTAATAAGCATATAGGGAGAGCCAATCCCAAAAAGTGCAAAAACCAACTGCTGCAATTGCATGGCTGCCCTCATGCCGCCCTGTGACCCAGTTGTACCAGTAACAAGTCCAAAAACTTTGTGGTGCTGTTTAGGGAAATGGTCAAACAGGTTTTTCATTGCAGGCGCATAACTGCCATTATATTCCGGAGTAACTAAAATGAAGGCATCGGCAGCAAACATTCTTTCAGCCAATGCCTTGAATTCATCCGGAGTATTTTCCACTGAAGTAAATACTCCATCCTGAAGGTGGGGTAAATTATGGTCACGAAGATCGATGATGCCAATCCTGTGCGGGGTAACATGGGTTAAATGGTTTTCTAGGTACAGAGCAATTCTGTTGGTAACACTATTCCTCCTTGGACTACCTGAAATAATTTCTATGTTCATGAGTCCAAAGGTAAGGTTCAAGCATCAGGAAAAAACCCCGCCCAGTTCCAGGCTTCTCTTTTTGATCTTCCTAATTTCTACACTTTCTTCTATGGCATCCGGTAAAAGAATGAGTGAAACATGGTTTTGTCTCCACCAGTTGCTATTCTTTAATTCTTTATAATGGATCAGACCACTTAAATACTTACCTTTTTTATCTTCATGTACCTCATCTATACTTTCAAAATTGGACTTGGGAATATCCTTCCAATTTTGAAAACGCACATAAACTTTGAGGTAATAATCCTCTGTGAGTTCTGCCGGTGCCTGGTGCAATTTCTTATACTCATATTTATAGTCATACCTTAAAGCAGCGATGTCGCTCAATACTGCAGATGCGGTAGGAAAGGAGCCGGCGCCTTTTCCATAGAAGAACTGCTTGTCAGCAAAATGGCTTTCAATTTCAACACCATTGAATTCATTCTTTACATAATGAAGGGAATCGGTGGCGTGTACAAACTGCGGGAGCACGCAAGCTGCAATTTTCCCGTTTCGCAATTTTCTTGCTTGTGCCACCAATTTAATGCTCAGACCTTTTTCTCCGGCTATTTTAGCATCCAGGGCACTTATGTGCTGGATACCGTTAAACAGCAGATGGTCGGTTGATGTAATAATGCCATAAGCGTGCGCCAGTAAAACGCACCATTTGTGAGCAGCATCCCAACCCTGTACATCAAGTGAGGGGTCTTTTTCTGCAAAGCCTAAAGATTGTGCAGACAATAAAGCTTCCGGAAAAGTAAGTTTGTCTTCAAACATCCTTGTAAGGATATAGTTTGTAGAACCATTAACGATAGCACGGATTCCATGCAAAAGGTCATTATCGTAATATTCTTCCAGGTTGCGGATAACAGGAATAGAAGCACAGGCAGCCGCTTCGTATAAAAAGGGCAGATCCACCTGCCTTTGCAGTTCCAGAAGTTTGGTAAGGTGTTCCGCTATCATTTTCTTACTGGCACTTACTACGGCTTTTCCATTTAGCAAGGCTGTAGAAGCTATATGATAGGCCGCCTCTGATTCATTGATCACTTCAACAATTACATTTATTTCCGGGTCATAAAGTAATTCATCTTTACCTGTAGTAAATAGTGTAGCCGGGGCATTTCTTTTTTTTCCAGGATCTTTGATGCATATTTTCTTAATGGATGCGTGAAGAGCGGGTGTTTGCTGTAATGCTTTGTACAAGCCTTCACCAACCACTCCAAATCCAAACAGACCAATAACCAGTTTCTTATTGTTCATTTATTACCTTTTTTGTTTTGAAATACTTACCAGGAAAGATGAACGGGTGAAGGCATAAAAAAAGCTCTTCCGATAAGGGGAAGAGCTTTAAATATTTTGGGTAGATACTGTACGGCTATGATCCCACTTATCTTTCATGGATGTAATACTACCATGATGGAGTTGGCACCTTTTCTCGAATAGAGAGAGGTTGTCAAGGCTTCAAAGGGCCATTTCCCTCAGCCTTTCTTGATAAGTATTCAGTGTTAAGAACTGCTGCAAAGGTAATGGAAATACAAAATGCTGAGCAGTGAATTTTTTAAAGACATTTTAAATTTTATTAGTCTTTCTTAATAGTAGACTGGTGTTTTACCCGATCAATTGATTATTATTTTCAATGCTTTAAATCTTTACATTTGGATAAGTTCTGACTACTCGTTTTCATTGTTCAACAGTTTTGTATGGCAAAAGAGAAGATTTTAGTGATCGGTGCCTCCGGGCAGATCGGGGTGGAACTTACGTTGGCCTTAAGGAAGATCTATGGAGCAAGCTCTGTGGTGGCCTCTGACCTAAGGGAGGAAAATGCATTGTTGCAAGGTACTGGTCCTTATGTTTCCCTGGATGTCATGAACAAAGAGATGCTCCATGTGCAGGTGATCAGGCAGGGCATCACTCAGATATATCTTCTGGCAGCCATGCTCTCTGCCACAGGGGAAAAAAATCCTGGTCTGGCCTGGCACCTCAATATGCAAAGCCTTTTAAATGTGCTTGATATCGCCAGGGAAGAAAAGTTGAACAAAGTATACTGGCCCAGCAGTATTGCTGTTTTCGGGCCTACCTCACCGAAGCAGCATTGCCCCCAGCAAACCATAATTGAACCTATTACTGTTTATGGGATATCCAAATATGCCGGGGAGTTCTGGTGCAATTACTATTTTAATAAGTACCAGGTGGATGTACGCAGTATCCGGTATCCGGGTTTGATTAGTTATAAGTCCTCACCGGGTGGAGGTACCACTGATTATGCCGTAGAAATATTTCATGAGGCGCTGGAGGAGCAAAAATATACCTGTTATTTACAACCGGATACTATTTTGCCGATGATGTACATGCCTGATGCGATCAGGGGAACTATAGAATTAATGGAAGCTCCTGCTGAAAAAATAAATATTCGTACATCCTACAATATGGCAGCTATGAGTTTTGCTCCCCAGGATATTGCAGCGGAAATTAAAGCGCATTTAACAGAATTCGTTATGAACTATGCTCCTGATTATAGACAGGATATAGCCAATAGCTGGCCACAAAGCATTGATGATTCCCATGCAAGGTCCGAGTGGGGGTGGAAGCCCGAATTTGATTTGAAGCGCATGGTGCGGGATATGCTTTCTAATTTATCAAAAGGAAAGTTCCAGGACGAAACCATACAGAGCATAAAGGTTTTTTAATAACAGATGCCGGAAATTCTAATATTTATTCTATTCTATTAAACAATTTGCGAAACCATGAATGAAAAGTTTGTAACACGCATCCAATCAGAATTAGAAGAAATCAAGCAATCAGGATTATATAAAAAGGAACGCATCATATCATCTCCACAAGGAGCAGAAATATTTGTGGGCGGTAAAACGGTTTTAAATTTTTGTGCCAATAATTACCTGGGGCTTTCATCGCATCCTGCAGTCATTGAAGCTGCGCATAAAAGTATTGATTACCGGGGTTATGGTATGAGCTCGGTCCGCTTTATCTGCGGCACCCAGGATATTCATAAGGAGCTTGAGGAAAAGCTGGCCCAGTTCCTTGGTACTGAAGATACGATCTTATATGCTGCAGCCTTTGATGCCAATGGTGGGGTATTTGAACCTTTGTTCAATGAGCAGGATGCTATTATTTCCGATGCCTTGAACCATGCCTCCATCATAGATGGAGTACGCCTTTGTAAAGCGCAGCGGTACCGGTATGAACACAATAGTATGCTGGATTTAGAGAGCAAGCTCCAGGAATCATCCAATGCGCGCAGTCGCATTATAGTTACGGATGGTGCTTTCAGTATGGATGGTACCATTGCACAATTGGATATTATTTGTGACCTGGCGGATCAATATGATGCTATTGTTATGATCGACGACAGCCATGCCTCTGGTTTTCTGGGTAAGACCGGCAGGGGCACCCATGAATACAGAGGTGTTATGGGCAGGATAGATATTATTACCGGTACATTGGGCAAAGCCCTGGGTGGTGCCAGTGGTGGCTTTACCAGTGGACGGAAAGAAATTATCGATATGTTGCGCCAAAAAAGCCGACCTTATCTTTTTTCTAACAGTTTGGCGCCAGCTATAGTTGGAGCCTCTATTGCGGTTCTGG
>CBKWHA010000301.1:0-5852 GCA_966674115.1 uncultured Chitinophagaceae bacterium | reverse complement strand
TTGAATTTTCTATTCTAAATCTCCAGGTAAGGTTGCCTCCTTTAGGACGTGAAGCTGGATCTTTCACTTCTTTTTCTGAGCGCAGCACAACCGTTTTGTCGTTATTGCGGGCTTCCTCCAGGCGGGAAAGCTGGTTGGTGGTTAATACCTCTTTTTCGTTTTGCAGTGCTCCTGAGCCTGCTACGATCATGTTGGCAGGCAGGGTGATGCTGTAATCGAAGTTTCCATATTCGAGGTAAAACTCTCCGGCCCCGAGGTAGGGCAATGTATTCCAACCCTGGATATCATCGTACACGCACATGCGCGGAAACCACTGCGCTACTTCATATATGACACCGTTTTTGGTATTCAGGCGCCCCATGCGGTCGGTACCATACTCGGGCACTGTAAATTCAAAGGCAATGGAAAGTTTCATCTTGTCTCCGGATGCTTTCAGTGGCTGTTGCAGCCACACCTGCATACGGGTGTCGTTCACATTGAATTGAGGTGTATATTTTTTCCCTTCTGCATCAACCGAAACAGATTTGATCACGCTGCCTTGAGTGAATTTGGCATTGGCCCAGCGGCCGCCAGCCTGGGTAGTAGTAGCTGATGCACGGGATTCTTGTTTGTAGATATTCTGATCCAATTGCAACCACAAGAACTTCAGGTGGTCCGGGCTGTTGTTGGTATAGGTAATCTCCACATCGCCGGAGATCTTATGGGTATCTGTATCCAGGGTGCAGTTTATTTTATAATCTGCCCTGTTTTGCCAATAGGCGGGTCCGGGCTCCCCGCTGGCACTGCGGTATTGATTACCGTTTTGCTCGTAAAATAAAGGGCTGAATGCTTCCCGATGGTCATAGGCGGATTGGGAATAGGCAATCAGCAATAGACAATTGGCAAATAAGAAAAAGGCAACTCTCTTCATAGTAAAATTATTTCATCAGAAAATGAAAATAAGAAAGAACCATGAGACAGATTGCACAAGCTTAATGATTACTGTTGAAGGTTTAACTTCTTATTAGCTTCTTGAATAGCGTGCGTAAATTCTATCAATATTTACTCCTCCTAACTACCGGTCATAGAGTCTTTCAGCTTCTGAAACACTCTCTGGTTTGCCCACATCGATCAATTTGCCACCGGTGTGGTCAAAGTACATAATGGGGTATTGAGGAGCAAGGGCCAGATAAACGTCTATCAGAGAAAACTTTCCGGAGAAAGGGATGAGGTCAAAGATCTCAGGATTGAACAAAGCAATACCACTGTATGCTTTTTGAATATAGTTTTCTTTTCTGATGGCAATTTTTTCAACACGTGTTTTTGTATTCCACCAACCGCAAAGCCTGGCTGCATTATCAAAGAGAAGATATCGTGAAGTGTTCCGGTTGGTGACTGCCAACGTGATCAGGGCACCTGTATTCTGATGGAATTCAGAAAACCGGTGCAGGTCCAGATCAGTGAGTATGTCTACGTTGATGGTAATAAAAGGTTCATTGCCCAAAAGTTCTTTTGCTTTCAGCAAACCGCCCCCGGTCTCCAATACCTCTTCCGTTTCATCGCTGATGGTAATATTGCTGCCCCAGCCATTATTTTCCTTAATGGCTGTAATGATCTGGTCTGCAAAGTGGTGCACATTCACCACAACATCTTTAATGCCGTATGCCTGCAAGTATTCGATATTTCGCTGCAATAATGTTTTGCCATGAACGAGGGCCAGCGCTTTGGGATGCTTATCCGTCCAGGGTTTAAAACGGGTACCCAAACCGGCCGCAAAGATCATTGCTTTCATTATTGCTACTTGTTTGTTGCAAAAAAAGAGAAATAATGATTACGCAGCAAGGATTATGTTTTGATCTCACCATCGTATTCGCCCTTTAGCGCATACCAGCCAAATATTACCAATCCAATAGAGATGGGCGTAAAAATGGAAATGATGATGGCCCAGGGTACAGGTTTGTTGATGTCACTTTTTCCATGTATATCGATATTGATTGCAGCACCTGCAATCAATACAATAATGGATGCCAGCCCGATGAGCATCCATGCGATTCCTAATATGCGTTTTAGTTGGTCCATTGTTAATGTTATAATTTGAAAATGAGATAATTTGAAAATGTAATTGACAGAGACCATTGATCATTTACTACCTTAATCGGAAACGTCTGTGTCGATTTTATTGGAGAGATAGAGAAAGCCTATGACGAGGCAGAGGGCGGCGACGCCTATCGGATACCACAGGCCGGATAAATGATTGGTTCCCGGTATGGTAGTGATGAGGGTTGCAATAAAAGGCACAAGCCCACCAAACACGCCGTTGCCTATATGATAAGGTAATGACATAGAGGTATAACGGATCTTTGTTGGGAACAACTCTACCAGGAAGGCCGCGATCGGCCCGTATACCATGGTTACGAATAACACCATCACCGCTACCAGTCCGATCATTTTCCACTTGGCTTTTTCACCCAGCTTTACCTCATTTGTCGTTACAGGGGCAACGTTCTGCGTTTGAACAGGTTCTTTTACAATTGTTTTTAACTGTGTACCATCTTCAAATTTCTTTTCAATGGTTACAACGTGCATAATCCCTGCAGTTAATTTAGCCGCATCATTCCGTTCTCTCTTTTCATCCACAACAGCTTTTTTCGAAGTATCTGCGATTTCATAGAGCTCCTGGAAAATGGGCCGGTACAATAGTACGCCCAGCAGCATGCCCGCAAGCATGATATTTTTACGACCCCATTTATCTGACAAGGCACCGAATATTACAAAGAATGGTGTTGTTAGCAATAAGGCAATCAATATAATGGAATTGGCTTGCTCGTACTCGATATGACACTTGGTCAATATAAAGCTTTGTGCATAGAACTGGCCTGTGTACCAGATCACCCCCTGGCCCATGGTGGCACCAAAGAGGGCCAGCAGTACCATTTTGAAGTTGGCACGATGGCCGAAGCTTTCCTTTAAAGGGTTTTTAGAGATCTTGCCTTCCGATTTCAACTTGGCAAACAGAGGTGACTCCTGCATCTTCAGACGGATGAAGATGGATACGATCACCAATATGATAGATAACAGAAAAGGAATACGCCATCCATCACCTGCGGTAAATTCTTCGACGCCTACTATTCGCCGTACAGTTAAGATAACGCCCAAAGACACGAACAAGCCTAAGGTAGCGGTGGTTTGTATCCAACTGGTAAAGAAACCCCTACGGTTTTCCGGCGCATGTTCGGCCACGTAAGTTGCAGCGCCGCCATACTCACCGCCTAATGCCAGTCCCTGCAACAGACGCAATAATAATACGAGGAAGGGTGCCCAACCGCCTATGGTGGCATAGGAAGGTACCAGGCCGATCAGGAAGGTAGAACCTCCCATCAATACCAATGTGAGCAGGAAGGTATACTTCCGGCCAATAAGGTCGCCCAGGCGTCCAAAAACCAATGCACCAAACGGCCGTACGATAAAACCGGCAGCAAAGGTGGCCAGGGTTGATAGTAAGGCTGCAGTGGGATTAACGTCCGGGAAAAACTTTTGAGAGATAATCGTAGAAAGACTTCCAAAGATGTAAAAGTCGTACCATTCGATAAGCGTTCCTACAGAAGATGCGGTAATAACCTTCCAGATTCCTTTAGGTGATGGCATGCAACAAACAGGTTTTCGTTTTGAAAAACAATAAAAATAGGGAAAATGATGTGAATGTGAGAATTAGCGAATTTGAAAATTTGAAAATGAATAGCTTCCTGCTAATTAGAATAATAATAACAGGAAGCTATTTAATATGATTACTAATTACGATCAATCAAAATCGAAGAAGTCTGAGAGGAAGCCTTTTTTCTTTTTGTGGTGGTAACGGGGATCATTGTAGTGGGGCGGCTGGTTGTAGCCTCCTTTAGGGTTATCATAGTATGGCTGACTTGGAGGCTGAGGTTCGTCTTTAGCTACATAAGCTGCAGAACGTTCAATAATCTTATCGAGTTCGCCACGATCAAGCCATACGCCCCGGCAGTTGGGGCAATAATCTATTTCAATTCCCTGGCGGTCGGCCATTATTAAGGTTTCATTACAGTTTGGGCATTTCATAACTTTTTATTTAAAGGATGAGCGTAATTTAATGACAATGGAAGATACATCAAGTTACCAGTACTTTTGCCTTTATGCAAAAAGGACACTATCCCATAAAAAAAGTACTGGCAGCGTTACAAATCGAAGCATTGAACGAAATGCAGGAAGCCTCGCTTGAAGCGACTAAAAAACACAAAGATGTCATCCTGCTGGCAGATACCGGCTCGGGAAAAACACTTGGTTTCTTATTGCCCGTGCTGCAAATGTTGGATACAACGAATCCTAAAACCCAGGCTTTGGTTATTGTTCCATCCAGGGAACTGGCTTTGCAAATAGAACAGGTATTTAAAAGCATGAACACGGGTTTTAAAGTTACCTGTTGTTATGGAGGGCATAAAAGGGAGATAGAAGAAAACAATTTGGTACAGGCACCGGCCCTGATCATTGGCACACCAGGACGGCTAGCCGATCACATTCGCAGGGGTAATATATTATTAGACGGTATTGAAGTACTGGTGTTGGATGAATTTGACAAATCATTGGAGTTGGGTTTCCAGGAAGAGATGTCTTTTATCATTGGTACCCTGAAACACCTGAAAAAAAGAATCCTTACCTCGGCTACGGAAGCTGTTGATATTCCTGAATTTATTGGGTTGAAGCACCCGGAGCGACTGAATTTTTTGTCGGGAACAAAGTCTGAAGCCCTGAGCATTCAATATGTGCAAAGTGAGCAGCAGGATAAAATTGATACGCTTTTCCGTTTAATCTGCCATATAGGAAATAAACCGGTTATCGTATTCTGTAACCACAGGGATGCTGTAGAACGCACCAGCTCTTTACTAAAAGAAAAAGGGATATTTAATGTATTTTATCATGGTGCACTGGAACAGCCGGAGCGGGATGCCGCCTTGTTTAAATTCAGAAACGGCACTTCTCATGTTTTGGTAACGACAGACCTTGCTTCAAGAGGTTTGGACATTGCACATATCCGTTACATCATTCACTATCATCTACCTGCAACCGAAGAAGTGTTTATTCACCGTAACGGACGTACGGCGCGGATGGAAGCCAGCGGAACGGCGGTCCTGATCCTGGGGCCTCAGGAAGATCTTCCACCTTATGTGGATGCTTCTATAGAAAAAGTTGCATTACCAGAGACATGCAGTTTACCGGAAAAAACTAAATGGGCCACCTTGTTCATTGCGGCAGGTAAAAAGGATAAGGTGAATAAGGTTGATATCGTTGGATTTTTAGCCAATAAAGGAGAATTGAAAAAAGAGGATATAGGCTTAATAGAGGTTAAGGATTTCTTTTCTTTTGTGGCCGTGCGTAAATCCAAGGCCAGCCACACCCTTCAATTGATCAAGGATAAAAAGATCAAGAATAAGAAAGTAAAGATCAGTGTGGCGAAGTAAGCGGATCTTTCACCGCCACAGCTATTTTCGAATCAGCCGTGCCGTAGTACAAAAACCATTTTTCTTTATAGCTTACCAATCCTTCTATAAAGCAAACATGGTTTACCTGGCCGGTAATTTCGTAAGGCTTATCCGGTTTCATAAAATAGGTTTCCATACGATCCAAAACTTTGGTGGGATCTTCTTTGTCCAGCAATACCTGCGAGGCTGCATAAGTACCTTCAAGTAAAGAAGTATCGTCGATGGCAGGAATATTACGGCTGTTGTATAGCAGGAGAATGCCTTTACCTGTGAGCATGGCAGGAGGACCGGGCTCCACCAGGTCGCTGTCAAATTTATTCTTACGGGGACCGAAGATGATCTTTACTTCTGCAACTTCACCTGCATTACGAC
>CBKWHA010000300.1:0-6035 GCA_966674115.1 uncultured Chitinophagaceae bacterium | reverse complement strand
CACGAACTATGTTTCCTTATATTCTTGATGCGGTTATCAAGTTCAGGGTGACTGCTCAACCACTCTGATGGTTGTAGCATTCCGTTGCTTTCTTTCTTCAAAAACTGGAACAAGCGCACAAAGCCATTGCAGTCAATATTACGCTGGGCCAGCAGTTGCGCACCATCTTCATCTGCTTCTTTTTCAAGACTGCGGCTGTAGGAAAGATTCTTTAAATGTTCGGCATTGCCTATTAGTATGGCACCTACTGCACTGGCGTCACCCAAAAGCAATGCAATAAATACCCGGCCGCTTAATTGCCGGAATATGGCACGAAGGGAATGACGGTTTTCAACATGGGTGAATTCATGTGCCAGCAGGGCAGCCAATTCTTCATAAGAATGAATGCCTTCCAGGATTTTATCGTGAACCACGATGTTACCGCCTGGTAAAGCAAACGCATTCGCCACCTCGTCTTTGACAACCGTAACGCGCACATCATACCTGGAAGGGATATGAAGTTCCTTGAAAAACTCGTTGACGTAAGCAGTTTTTTGCGCATCTACTTCGTAACCCTGTTTTACAGAGGCGTAGATCCCTTCACCCATTTGTTTTTCATAGCTCACCGGGAAACTGTTGGCCATAGCCGATGCCAGCCAGGGCACCAGGAAGAAATAGGCCATCAGTACAAAAGCAATAAGTGCTACAAAAAGTTTCACAACCAACCCGGTCCTTTTGTTTATTCCCTTTTTTTGACTTTGTACTATTCGGCTTTGCAATTCACCGGAAAGTTCAGGAGAAAGTACAACAAGCGATTGCAAAGGATAACCTGGGTAAAAGAAACTATGAGGCGCCTTGTCATTTTTAATCTGGTCATAAAACCAGAAAACCTCATTTTGAGCCACATCAAACTGGATAACCAGCTTATCTTTCTGCAACGAAATCTTTGCCGGATATTCAATGCTATTATAGTAGTATGTAGCGTTGTAGTTGTTCATTAAATCATCTCTCCACCAAAATAAGGCTGCAAGGATGGTGGCAGTAAGATACCATTTTCTGTCTGGTTGTTTTCAAGCAAACAAGCCAATATCCTTGGTAAAGCCAGGGAACTTCCATTCAAAGAATGCACCAGTTGCGGCTTTCCTTTTTCATCTTTGAAACGGATCTTCATGCGGTTGGTCTGGAAGGCTTCAAAGTTAGAAACAGAGCTTACTTCCAGCCATTTGTCCTGGGCCGCACTATACACTTCAAAATCGTAAGTAAGGGCAGATGCAAAGCTCATATCTCCACCGCAAAGACGTAAAATGCGATAGGGTAGTCCTAGAGATTGTACCAGCTTTTCTACATGTTCTACCATTTCTTCCAACGCTTCATAGCTCTTGGCAGGATGAACCAACTGCACGATTTCTACCTTGTCAAATTGGTGCAGGCGGTTCAGGCCGCGCACATCTTTACCATAGCTTCCAGCTTCCCGGCGGAAACAAGGCGTATATGCGGTCATTTTGATAGGGAGGTCGGCTTCTTTCAGTATGTCATCGCGGTAAATATTGGTAACAGGCACTTCCGCTGTGGGGATGAGGTAAAATTCATCTTCTGTTACATGATACATCTGGCCTTCCTTATCAGGCAACTGGCCTGTACCATAGGCCGAAGCTGCATTTACCATGTGAGGCGGCATGAATTCCATATAGCCCGCGGCTGTATTATAATCCAGGAAGTACTGGATCAGCGCTCTTTGCAGTTTGGCGCCCTTGTTTTTATATACAGGGAACCCACTGCCCGTAAGCTTGTTACCTAATTCAAAGTCTATCAGGTCCAGCTTTTTAGCAAGGTCCCAATGCGGTACGGCATTAGCGGGCAATTCGGGTTTGCTGCCTCCGGTCCTTACGATTTCGTTATCAGCAGGGGTTTTGCCTGCAGGCACTTTTTCGGACGGCAGGTTAGGCAGACGCACCAGCAGGTCGTTCAACTGTTTTTCAACACTGTCCAATTGTTGCTGTATTGGATTGAGGCTGCTTTTCAAATTTTCTACATCTTTTTTCCTGGCTTCTGCATCTTCCTTCTGTCCCTTGCCCATCAGCATACCTATTTCCTTGGAAGCAGCATTGATCTTAGCTTTGGTTTCGTCAAACTGAAAGGTCAGTTTCTTACGTTCATCATCAAGAGCAATAATATCGTCTACCAGTGAAACTTCAGTAAAGTTCTTTACGGCTAATCTTTCTCTTACCAATTCTGTATTATTTCGTAAAACAGCTAACTGCAACATATTGAAGTGTTTTGAAGTGCGGCAAAGATAAACTACGGATCTGCACAATTAAGAATTATCTACTTCGTACCTCGTACTTCTAACCTCGTACCTTTGATTCATGTTACGAAATGACGATATACAACAGCGTTGGTGGAAACTGGAAGAAAAGCTATTGGAGCGTTTCGATAAAAAGCCGGATGTGGAAAGTATTTTGTTTCTCATCGGCATACAGGAGTTGGGCGATATTCGTAAGAAGTTTACCAAGGAACAAAAGCAGGACCTGATGCACATTGCTATTTGCACAGTGCTCTCCTCCAGTGGCTATTACGAGCTGTCGCATGTAGATGAAGATGGCTGGCCACATTTTAAACAGCTAATGCCAATGCCTGCCATGAACCCGTTTGAGCAGGAATTGTTTCTAAAAGACCATATTCTGCTGTATTTTCAGAATGCTGACTTTTTGTAAAAAGTCGGTAAATCTTTTTTTAATCCTGAATAATCTCTCGTTAATATTGCAACCTTAAAAGATCGGTTATGAATTTTCCTCAAAATCTACGTTATACTAAAGACCATGAATGGCTGCAAATAGATGGCGAAGAGGCTACTGTAGGCATTACAGATTTTGCTCAGCGCGAACTGGGTGACATTGTTTATGTGGAAATTGAAACAGTGGGGCAGGAGCTGGAAGGCGGTAGCGTTTTCGGTACTGTGGAAGCTGTAAAAACAGTAAGCGACCTGTTTTTACCAGTTAGCGGTACCATACTCGAGGTCAATCCGGAAATAAATAACAGCCCGGAGCAAATCAATGCAGACCCCTATGGCCAGGGCTGGATGATAAAAATGAAGATCAAAGACCTGGCAGAAGTGGAGAGCCTGCTGACTGCCGATGCGTACCAGGAGCTGGTGGCCTAAATTATTTGGATTTGTTGATCCGGAAGGGCCTTTAAGGCCCTTTTTTATTGTTAGTTATTACCAATATTGCCATTGGCTCATTTTCCAATCTAATGGGTTTTGTCATGTTTTTGTCATCTGATTCCCGTAAGTTATTTTCTGCTATTTTATGGCTGGTCTTTGTCAGTTATCTTTTCTGCCTTCCTGGCTCTGCCATTCCAAAGGTTGACTGGTTGTCACACATTTGGTTCGACAAATGGGTACATTTTGGCATTTTTACGGGCATAGTGCTTCTATGGGGCAGGGCATTTCAGATCGAAAACCGCTACGGTTTACTGATTCTGCTCATTCTTGCATGGCTGTATGGACTTTTAGTTGAAGTGGTGCAGGATAGATTCGTCCCCAATCGTTCATTCGATTGGGGCGATTGGGTGGCCGACATTGCCGGGAGTTTAGCAGGTTTATGGCTTTGGTTGATGCTTATAAAAAAGTAAACCCCTGTAGAAACAGGGGTCGCAACCAAAACTAACTGCTTATGAGAAAATTGACTGCTTTTATGAGAAAAACTTAATTATACCTCTATAGTACAAATTTGTTGCCAATCTTGCAAGAAACTTGTTAACGCTTTCTGAATACCTAAAAACTCGTTGTTAAAACAGCAAATTTTTACATCCCTCCAAGCTGAACACTGCCGTTTTTACAAGTTCTGGCAACAATTGATTTCTAAGAACTTTTGTAATGCGAATTATTAAGTATAAAAAAGAATGCCAAAAATTTAAATCAGATTTGTAAATCAATGGCGAAACATTGTGTAGAAGCTTCCACAATTAATTCTGTTTTGCCATCTTTTCTGCATTCTCGGCAAATTGAAGTGCATCAATCAATTCCTGTATACTACCATTCAGCACTTCCTGTAAATTATACAGCGTCAACCCAATACGGTGATCGGTTACCCGGCCTTGTGGAAAATTATAGGTGCGAATCTTGGCACTCCGGTCTCCCGTACTTACGAGGCTTTTCCGGTGCCGCGAAATTTCTTCTTCCTGTTTGCGCACCTGCTCTTCGTACAATTTAGTGCGGAGCATTTGCATCGCTTTTTCCCGGTTGCCCAATTGGGTCCGTTCGGTCTGGCAGATCACCACCGTGCCCGTAGGAATGTGTGTTAACAAAACTTTTGTTTCCACCTTGTTCACGTTCTGGCCACCGGCGCCACCGCTTCGGGCTGTTTCCATTTTTACATCACTTTCTTTCAGCTCAAAGTCCACTTCTTCTGCTTCGGGCATCACAGCAACCGTAGCAGCACTGGTATGTACCCTGCCGCTTGCCTCGGTATCGGGCACCCTTTGTACGCGGTGCACCCCACTTTCAAACTTCAGGGTACCATAAACGTCGTCTCCAATGACCTCTATCTGAACTTCTTTATAGCCGCCAACGGCTCCTTCACTTTCACTCAGCAGATTTGTTTTCCAACCCTTTTGTTCGCAATAGCGCAGGTACATCCGCATCAGATCGCCCGCAAAAAGGCTGGCTTCATCTCCACCTGTGCCCGCACGTATTTCCAAAATGGCGTTCTTTTCATCTTGCGGATCTTTAGGGATCAGCATCTGGCGGATGCTGCTTTCCAGTTTTTCTTTATGCTCTTCAATATCGGGCAACTCCATCTTGGCCAATTCCCGGAGTTCCTCATCGCCTCCATTTAAAGCTTCCTTATAAAAATCCACGTCCTCCAGAACCTTTTTGTAATCGCCATAGGCTTTTACTATTTTTTCCAGGCTGCGGTATTCTTTACTGAATTGACCAAACTTTTTGTTGTCGGCAATAATTTCCGGGTTGGTGAGTGCTACACCAATCTCGTCAAAACGGGCTTTTATGGCTTCTAGCTTATCGAGCATGATAAAAATTGGGTGGCAAAATTACGGTTCGATCACCAATTAGAACGTTAATTAAGTGTATTTTGGCCCAGCCTTTTAGCCATAAACCATAAACTATAAACAATAAACCATCCATGTCTTTTCTAAAATTCTCCGCAGATCATATATTTAATGGGGTCCGATTTCTGGATGCAGACAAAGTTTTGGTTTTTAATGAGGCTGGTTTTGTGGAAACAATCCTGGACAAAACCGAGGCCGGAGATGACGTTCAGCATTTTCAGGGAATTCTGATGCCTGGATTGGTAAACTGTCACTGCCACCTTGAATTGAGTCACATGAAAAATGTGATACCATTGCACACAGGCCTGGTTGACTTTTTATTGTCTGTGGTTAAAAACAGGATCGTAGATGAAGAGGATATATACCAAAATATAATAGTTGCCGAAAAAGAAATGTGCGAAAACGGAACCGTTCTCGTGGCTGATATCTGCAATACTGCTCATACGATTGCAACTAAAGAGGCTAGTAAAATTAAGTGGTATAATTTAATAGAGGTGATTAACCTGTTTGATGGCAACCTCGAAAAGCAATTGCTGCATTTTACGAATATCCTGCAGCAGTTTAACGTACTTGACAAAGGCAGGCGGAATAGTTTCTTAATACCGCATGCGCCCTACTCGGTCAGTCCTGCAACGCATGAAGCGCTAAATAAAATCTCGGCTCATAGCATTATTTCAATACATAACCAGGAAACAAATGCTGAAAACGAATTGTTCTTGTCCGGCAAAGGTGAGTTTTTAAGATTGTACAAAGGTCTGGGTATAGAGCAATCCCCTTTTATGGCAAGCGGCAGGACAAGCCTGCAAACTTATTTGCCTTTCTATACCCAAGGCCAGACTATTCTTTTGGTGCACAATACATTTATTACAGAAGATGACATTTTGTTTGCTCGGGCACATGCTGAAAAATACAATTTGCAAATTGCATATTGTTTATGCCCCAATGCTAACTTGTATATAGAGAATTTGCTGCCACCAGTGGATTTG
>CBKWHA010000299.1:0-6065 GCA_966674115.1 uncultured Chitinophagaceae bacterium | reverse complement strand
CGATAAGAGCTATGCGCTTTCGCGGGGGCAAACACCGCAGCGCCGCGAGCTGGATTACCTGCGCTATATTGGCGCCAGCGATGATACGGCCAAGGAAATAAAGATGTTTGATCTCTCCCACTTCCTGATCGACCGTTTCCGGACTTTATCCGGCCAGTTCTATAAAGACAACAAGAACCTGGCTATTCGCAGATCTGTATGGGGTACTTTTTTTAGTTTGCTGGGCACTGCCGGCTATTACGGTGCTTATATTGTTATTATCCTCAGAACCATTGAAGGCAGGCTTTCTATTGGTGACCTCACTTTCCTGGCAGGTTCATTCCGGCAGCTAAGAGGTCTGTTAGAAGGCATCCTTGGCCGTTTTACCAGCGTATCGCAAGGGGCCATATTCCTATCAGATTTCTTTGACTTTTTCAAAATAGAGCCCCGTATTAAAGCGGCTGCTAACCCCAGGCCTTTTCCCAATCCTATACAACAGGGTTTTGTTTTTGAAGACGTGGGTTTTCAGTACTCCAACGCTGAGCGCTGGGCCATCCGCCATTTGAGCTTCACACTTCATGTTGGAGAAAAGCTGGCGCTGGTAGGAGAAAATGGAGCAGGCAAAACTACATTGGTAAAGTTACTGGCTCGCCTATACGATCCTACAGAAGGCAAGATACTCCTGGATGGACATGACCTGCGTGAATATGACCTAACAGGACTTCGTTTGAACATTGGGGTTATTTTCCAGGACTACCTGCGCTACCAGATGACCGCTTCACAGAACATTGCTGTGGGCAATATAGAGGAAAAAGAAAATCATGAACTGATCGTGACGTCTGCCCAACAAAGTCTTGCCCATTATCTTGTTGAAAAGTTACCAGGCAAATATAACCAGATGCTGGGGCGGCGGTTTCACCAAGGCGTTGAGCTATCGGGAGGTGAATGGCAGAAGATTGCGCTGGCCAGGGCTTATATGCGCGACGCTCAATTACTGATCCTGGACGAGCCTACTGCAGCCCTGGACGCACGGGCCGAGTATGAGGTGTTTCAACGCTTTGCAGAGCTCACCAAGGGAAAGACCGCAGTGCTGATCTCGCACAGGTTTTCTACGGTACGCATGGCAGATAGGATACTGGTGTTGGAGAAAGGTGAACTGCTGGAGATTGGCAGTCATGAAGAGTTGTTGGAGCAAGAAGGACGGTATGCGGAGTTGTTTCATTTGCAGGCGAAGGGATATAGGTAAGGGGATGGAGTGATGAGTGATCAGTGATGAGTAATGAGTTGTGGTTTATGAGTTTTGGGCATGGGTTGGACGGGTTGGGAACATGAGTTGAGGGTTAATGGTTTGGGGTGATTGGAGTAGTTTGAGGAGTTGGGTGGTGGGGATAGTTGATAAAAGTGTATGCGATGTATTTGGAGGAGGTATGGGTTGGGTTTATTTTACATGTTACTAAGTTTTTTAGTATTAAAATACTAAACATTTTAGCTTTGCATTATAAACCAGCCCATTATGTCCAACTGCGTACGCACGATAGCGCATTATGACCTTGATGCATTTTATGTCAATGTTGAATGCCTGAAGAATCCGAAGCTGAAAGGCAAGCCCTTGCTGGTAGGCGGTAAGAGCGACCGCGCCGTAGTGGCTGCCTGTAGTTATGAAGCACGCAAATTTGGTATTCATTCTGCCATGCCCATGAAGCTGGCGCGAAGGCTTTGTCCGCAGGCTACTATTATCAGTGGCGATATGGAAAATTACAGTAAGTACTCGCGGATTGTTACTGATATAATCAGGGAAAATGTTCCTCAATTTGAGAAAGCTTCTGTTGATGAATTCTATGTTGATCTAACCGGAATGGATAAGTTTTTCGGCTGTATCCAATACAGCCAGGAGCTCAGAAAAAAAATCACTAAAGAAACAGGGCTTCCTATATCCAATGGTGTGTCTACCAATAAACTTGTGAGCAAAGTGGCTACAGACGAAGCCAAACCCAACGGACAACTACAGGTGCCCTCTGGGAATGAAAAGAACTTTTTGGCACCACTGGAAGTATCCAAATTGCCAATGGTTGGTGAAAAAACAGCTACCCTGCTGCGTCAAATGGGTGTTGTAACCATACGGACGCTTAGTGACATACCCCTTGAGATGATGGAAAACCTGATGGGCAAAAACGGTATCGAATTATGGCGCAGGGCCAATGGTATTGACGAAACGCCGGTAGTGCCCTACCAGGAGCAAAAGAGCATATCTACCGAATCTACTTTTGAAAGCGATACCATTGATATCCGTTTTATGCAGGCGCAACTGGTAAAGATGACAGAGCGTATAGGATTTGAGTTGCGCCAGCAAAATAAGCTCACAGGCTGCATTACCGTAAAGATCCGCTACTCTGATTTCAATACCCTGACCAAGCAATGCACTATTGCGTATACATCGGCTGATCATATCCTGATCAAGAAAGTAAAAGAGCTGTTCAACAAACTTTATGACCGGCGGTTGCTGGTGCGCCTGATCGGTGTGCGCCTCTCACATCTTGTTCCTGGTAATTACCAGATAGACCTTTTTGAAGACACCAGCGAAATGATCCGGCTTTACCAAGCTCTTGACTCTCTTAATTACCGCTATGGCCGCTACCTGATCATGCGGGCGAGTGGGTTGCTTTAAACACATCAGTCATGTACCTTAATTGCAAGACCTATTTTTCCTTTCGTTATGGCACTTTCAGCACAGAAGAGTTGGTAAAGGAAGGTGTAGAAGCCGGCGCCACAGCAATTGCGCTTACCAATATCAACAACATGTCTGACCATTGGGATTTTTATGAACACTGTACAGAAGCAGGCATCAAACCACTGTTGGGTGCCGAAGTAAGGAATGAAGATCAGTTGCTTTATATCTTAATTGCCAAGAACAATCATGGCATTTTATGCATCAACCGTTTTTTAAGCAAGTATCTACAGGAGCAGCAACCCTTTCCTTTACGTGTTGAGATCAACCCTGATATTTTTGTAAACCCTGATATTTTTGTTATATACCCCTTGGGTAGCGTTACTCCTCCGGAACTCGGGGACCATGAACTGATCGGCGTACAGCCAACAGAAGTGAACAGGCTCTTCTCCATGAATGTAGCCTCCTTTCCTACCAAGTTTGTCATTCGCCACCCGGTTAGTTTTAAAGATAAAAAAGGATATAATTTACACAGAATATTGCGTGCTGTTAAAAAAAACATTATCTTGAGCAAGCAAATCGACGAACACAGGGCTTCACCCAACGAAACTTTTCTTCCTCCCTCCTATTTACTCCATGCATTTCAACAATACCCGCAGATTGTAACCAATACATTGCGTATTATTGATGCCTGTGGTTATGAAATAGACTTTCACC
The DNA here is from genome assembly GCA_966674115.1 of uncultured Chitinophagaceae bacterium. GTDB lineage: Bacteria > Bacteroidota > Bacteroidia > Chitinophagales > Chitinophagaceae > Flavisolibacter. Next base: position 2,704 of record CBKWHA010000299.1, on the reverse strand, counting down.
AGGACAAGAACAAAAAAGTATTTACTTGCGACAGCGATGACGATCGCATTTTGCTGGAAAAGCTGGCGCTGGATGGTATGCGCTATAGGTTTGGAGACAATAACAAGGAAGCAGAAAAACGCGTCAGAAAAGAACTGCAGATCATAAACAAGCTAGGTTTCAATGCCTACTTTTTGATTACGTGGGATGTGATCCGGTATGCGCAGTCGAGAGGCTTCTATTATGTTGGCAGGGGCAGTGGTGCCAATTCCATAGTTGCGTATTGCCTGCAGATCACAGATGTAAACCCTATTGACCTGGACCTTTATTTTGAACGCTTTCTGAATCCCTACCGCACCTCTCCTCCCGACTTTGACATTGACTTTAGCTGGCAGGACCGTGATGAAGTGATCGATTACATCTTCAAGCGCTATGGGCGGGATCATGTGGCTTTGCTGGGCATGTTCAGCACCTTTCAGTATAATGCTATTCTTAGGGAGCTGGCCAAAGTATTTGGTCTGCCGAAACATGAAGTGGATGCTATTGCTGCCAATCCGGACGCAACACTTAGTGAAGATAAGATACAGCGCTATATTCTTTTTTACGGAAGCCAGTTACAGAACTTTCCCAATCACCTGAGTATACATCCCGGCGGCATGCTGATTTCGGACCAACCTATTTATCAATACACGGCCTTGGAAATGCCACCCAAAGGATTTGCCACTACCCAGATCGATATGTTCGGCGCAGAAAAGATCGGGCTTTATAAGCTGGATATCCTGAGCCAGCGCGGGTTAGGACATATCAAAGAAGCGATCAGGCTGGTGCGGCAAAACAAGAACATCTCTATTGACATTCATGATGTAGAGCGATTGAAAAAAGATGAAAAGGTGGCGGACCAGATCAGGAGGGCGGACACGATCGGTTGTTTTTATATTGAAAGTCCGGCCATGCGGCAATTGCTTAAAAAGCTGCGGTGCGATGATTATATTACACTTGTAGCCGCATCCTCTATTATCCGTCCCGGTGTAGCACAGTCGGGCATGATGCGCCAGTATATTTATCGCTTTCATAATCCGAACGATTTCGAATACCTGCACCCTAAGATGAAAGAATTGCTGGAAGAGACCTATGGCGTGATGGTGTACCAGGAAGATGTGATCAAGGTAGCCCACCACTTTGCCGGACTGGATATGGGTGAGGCTGATGTGCTGCGCCGGGCCATGAGTGGTAAATACAGGGGAAAAAAAGAGTTTGAAAGGATCAGGGAAAAGTTCTTTTTAAATTGCAAAGAGCTTGGGTATCCTGATGATATTTCAAAAGAAGTATGGCGGCAGATCGAAAGCTTTGGCGGCTATTCTTTTTCAAAGGCGCACTCCGCTTCGTTTGCGGTAGAGAGTTATCAAAGTCTTTTCCTGAAGACCTATTACCCGATGGAGTTCATGGTGGCTGTCATCAACAACTTTGGCGGGTTTTATTCTACCGAACTTTATTTTCATGAACTCAAAAGAACAGGTGCTATTGTTCATGCACCTTGTGTGAACAACAGTCATGAGTTTACAGACATTTATGGAAGCGATGTTTATATAGGTTTTATACACATTAAAAGCCTGGAGAAAGATACAGTTCTCAACATACTGAATGAACGGGAACGGCATGGCACCTATGCACACCTGCAGGATTTTATTCAGCGCACTGATATTGGTGCTGAACAACTCAATATCCTGATACGCGTTGGCGCCTTGCGGTTTACCGGCAAGAATAAAAAAGAGTTGTTGTGGGAAGCCAATTTTTTACAAAGGCGGGTAAGGAAGCAATCACCAGTCTCTTCACTATTTCCGGCAAAGCCATTTGAGTTTAAGTTGCCTGAGCTGCATCATACGGCAATTGAAGATGCACTAGATGAGATAGAGTTGCTTGGCTTTCCTCTATGTCCTGTATTTAATCTGGTAGCTGCAGATCCATCAGCTTATGTAAGTGCCAGACAGATTTCCGAGCATGTGGGTGGGCAGGTAGATGTGCTGTGTTATTATATCACGGAGAAGCCGGTGCGTACTGTCAAAGGGCAGTTGATGTATTTTGGGACGTTTATTGATGCTGCAGGTGATTGGGTAGATACGGTACATTTTCCGGACAAGGCGATGAAGCACAGGCTGACGGGCAAAGGATTTTATCACATAAGAGGAAAGGTGGTGGAGGAGTTTGGGGTGTATAGTATTGAAGTGGCGTGGCTGGAGAAGGTGGGGATCGTGAAATAATGGGATTGTGCTAAGGGGTGTCAAAAGCAGTCATTTCCGGTCATTTCCTGTCAATTGGTGCCATGGGGGTTGGAAGCTGTGGTGGGAGGTGGTAGTTTTAGGGGGTAAATGCATACAGGCGATGAAACAAGTAGTTATTGACAATAAAAACGGGGTGGTGCAGGTGGAGGGTAAGCAGCTTCCCTACGCGCTGCTCAGCATCATCCGGGGGGCTATCGGGAAGCTCTTTGTGGTGAAGCACTACAGGGATGGAAAGATCGTAGTGACCAAGTATCCCAGCAAGAGACGGATTCCTCCTACTGCAAAAGAAAGGGAAAGAAGGGATTTGTTCCGGGAGGCAGCGGTGTATGCCAAATGGATTTTGGCGGATGAAGAAAGGAAGAAGGCATTCAGGGAGACCCTGCCTGAGGAGAAGCAGCAGAGGGTATACCAGGCAGCCATACAGTTGTATATGAGCAAGCAAGGAG
>CBKWHA010000298.1:0-6141 GCA_966674115.1 uncultured Chitinophagaceae bacterium | reverse complement strand
CGCAGCCAGAGGAGCAAATGCTTGTAAGATATCTTACCCTTTGTTTGGTTGATGATCTCTATTAAGCTAATCAGGAAAGCAGAGGCTGTGTTTGTTCCAAAGGTCTGCTCACTCAGCTTTGTATGTCTTACAGCACCTAAAAACACATCGTCTTCATCTACCCATTGGTAATAACCCGAGTGCGAATCCAAAATAAATACGGTCTTGCACGGCTTGGTTACTTTTGCTGCCTGCAGTGCATGATAAAATTCAACGTTGGAAAGCCCGGGGTTAGTTCCTTGTTCATAATCTGCCGTTATCAGATAATTTTCATCATAGCTGTCGTTCTCCCCATGTCCTGCAAAATAAATGAGACATATATCTTCCGGATGAGCCATTTCAAAAACGCTTTTCAGTCCATCAAGAATATTTTGCTTTGTTGCATCAGCATTGAGCAGTGTGAGGGTAAACCCTTTATCAAAGTCTTTCTCATTTTGAAGTTGCTCCAGCATGGCTTCCATTTGCCGGGCGCCATAGACGCATCCTTTCAAGGAAGGAATTGTAGCATATTCATCAATGCCAATGAGCAGGGAAACGATGCGCTGCACTTTGTTGATCTTCCTTTCTGTCCGTTCAGCAATGTTTTTAGATAAAGGGAGTTGTATGGTTGTACCACTGCCTGATAATGCCACACTGTCTACGCTGATTTTGGCAGCATTGGAATAGATATCCGCCTCTTCTTTATGAAACAGCTCCCCTTTACGGGCCTGCGAATAGTAATACAAATTGAAGAAAGGCGTGAGCACTTCTTTGCTGCTTCCATGGTTGTGAATATCAAAGTTGAACTGCTTTTCAATCCGTTCCATTTGTTTGTTGAGCCATAGCTGCCCCTGGTCATCCTTACTGTGTTTCTCCAGCATCCCGGCAATGCGGCGGGCGAGTTCGCCCGGGTTCTGGTAAGCCAATGCAGCCCATTCATTAAGTTGCCTGAAACCAGTGCCGTCATAGCTGCCCTCCAGACGCTTTACCTTAATGTACTGCTGCAGGAAATCGGCTAATTCGTTCAGCCTTTCCTCTCCTTTTATTTGTATGCCATAACGATATAACCAGGTGCCGTCTTTCAACAGGTGCAACAAGTAGCTCCTGATTTCAGGAAATACCTCATATTGCTTGTTGCTGATCTGCCTGCACAAAGGCGAAAGCAAAAAATCGGAAACAGCAATAGGATGGATATTATCTGCACTGCCATCCTTATAATGAAAGTGGTTGAAATTAATATAGATAAGGTTGACCAGGTCGGGTGAAAGCACTAGCGGGAAAGCCGCATGGCAAGCATATACCAGGTGGCCCAGGCCGTACTGCCTGCGCAGGCTGCCTTCGCAAAAGCGCTGGTAAAACAACTCTATCCTCGTGCGGCTCTCACTGGACAATTTATTTGTATCAGCCAGTGGTAATAGCATGTTTATTTTTTATTGGTTGTGTCATCTTCCCTTTCAAAGCATTGATTGCCTGGGCAAATCCAGTGCGGGTAGCTTCAAACATGGATATGTCTGGAACCCTCGAAAGTATTTCATAGGCCGCGGTACCCTTCCAGCGGTGCTCGGGTGCGGGATTGAGCCAGGCTGTATAGGCCGTATGCTTGCATATATACTTTATAAACCTGGTAGTAGCTTTTATACGCTCTTCTTCCACATTTCCTTTGATGGCTCCGGCATCGCTATAGATCAACAGTACGATGTTCTTTTTGCTGATACCCTTGAACAGAGCATAAGTTGTATAGGCTTTGGTTCTTTGTTCATTATAAAGCGTATATCCCTGTGTGTGATCAGGATGCTCCAAAGGTACGTTGTAAAAAAAGTAAGGCTTCGTGAAACGATGCACATTGCTTTCTACGGCAGTCCTCACCAGCTCTTTTCCAAATTCTTCACAGGCAGCCATGCTCCCGCCCTGGTCAATGAAAATGAACAATGTTAAAAGGTTAATGTGGTCTGGCTGGTATTCGAAATTGGTAAAAGTGCCCTCGCGACAAATTTTACGGATGGTTTTCATCATGTCCACTTCCGAAATGATGGCAGCTTCATGGCTGTTGTACAAGCTTCGCCAGTTTTGCTGCAGCACCCGGTTGGGCACAGGAAAATATTCTGTACCGAACAGGTATTTTTTTGACTGTGGCAATAAGGTATTGCTTTCGGGAATGGTATAGGCATTTGAAGCTGCAATGGTAGAGGAATCGCTGCCTAAAGCAAGTGTAATCATGCCTTCTTCAGGTGGTTTGTTTTCAAATGGCTCGGAAACTGTGCCTTGTTCTGGTATACGACCCGGCTTGCTTTTATCCTCACTGCTATTTGTACCGGATGCCTGCAATGAGTTCATGGAGTCCTGTAAACTCTTTGTACTTTCTACCGGTAGACCAGCGGGATGTATAGAGCTTTCTTTTTGAATTATTAGTTGTTCAATGAATTCGCTGATAAGCCTTCTGCGTTTTTCGAACAACAGCCGGAAACTTTCTTTTTGCTCCTGCCTTTTCAACCAGATGGTTTCACAGGTAAATACAATGTCATCAAAGCACTGCATGGGAACAGGACTTTGCTCAATCAGTTGCAGCAACAGCAAATAATCACCCAGTCCCAACTTTGCCAGGCCCTGGTGCTGATTCCACTCCATAAATAGATCATAGAGCAGCAATTGGTTCATTAGCTTTTTCTTTTTTTGATTTTTCCTCTTTTTCCAACTCCTCGTTGTATCGTAAAAATATTTGCAGGGTCTCTACATCTTTGGCAAGGGCTTGTTCATATTCTACTTTTACAACTTCAGGGATATCTCCACCTGGTTTTTGATAGTAGGCCATTATTTTCACCCAGTCAAGCAGCTCACTGGTGCTGATGTTTTTGGTGGCGGTGCCTACTCTTTCAATTTCGCCCCTCAATGTGTGAAATGTCTGGGCAGCGCTGGCTGCCAGTTTTTTGTCAAGCTCAGGGAATCTGGCTTCCACAATTCGCTGCAACATTTCTTTACCGGGATAGTTGATGAAATGAAACAGGCAGCGGCGCAGAAATGCGGCAGGCAGCGGCTTTTCGTCGTTGCTGGTGATGATGATGAGCGGCTTTTTTTCTTTTCGTGCTTTGATTTTTATGGGGTTGCCTGTACCATCATCAGTCTCCTGAATTTCAAATTCCATCAGGTCTAGCTCCAGCAGTAAGTCGTTGGGAAAGTCAATGTCTGCTTTGTCTATTTCATCGAGCAGGACCACTGGCGGTGGCAGGTGATCATCCATGATGGTGGTCAGGAAAAAAGCCTTGCCCAATGCACCCAGCTCCAGGTAATTGCCTTTGAATGAACCTTCATCAAGGGTAATATCCAGCGTGGTCTCTGCCTGCTTCAGGTTGGCATCGTGCAGCCTTTTCAATTGGTTGATGACGTACAACCCATCCTGGGCTTTGCTGTTTGACTTAACATGCCACTCAAAATAAAAGTCCTTATACCTGTCGCCAAATAGCTCATAGGCCACGGCTTCTGCCAGTCTTGTTTTGCCGCATCCGGGTTCACCTTTTAAGAGCAGCGGCCTGTTTAAGATCTGTGCCAATTGCACGGCCTTTGTCAGCTTTTCGCCAGGCAGGTAAGGATCAATATCTTTGGGTAGTTTGGTATTCTTTGCAGGATCAAGCCTTTCACCTTTATAAAATTGAATAGTTGCACTCATGAAGTAAGGAGTTAAAAGTTTAGAATATTCAATACCAAGTCAGGGCAGCCGCTCTTTTCGCAAAGAGCCTGGATGAATTTGCCTGGTGGATACTTACTCTGTTTTGATGGAAAGCACTGGCTTTTCACACATTCGATCACCTCTTTGAACAGCTTGTCGTACTTCAACCTTTGCTCTTCGCTAGAGCCCCTTACATCGTTTGTCCACCTGGTTAAATCGTACGCATCGACATCAGTTACCGTGGGCGAGATAAACTTCACAACTTCACCGCCCGGAAAGCTACCGGCGATGCTGCTATAGTCTGTTCCATCGCTGTCAATAAAAAGAATACAAAACGGGTGGAGCACATCTTGTGACAGCGAAATGCCTGACAAGACCTCATAAAATTTTTTCACGTATTTGTCCTTATCGCCTGGTGTGATGGATTCCGGATCGATCAGGATCTCAAGGATCACGGAAGCTGTCTTTAGCTTTTCTCCAATACTCTTGTTGAATTCGGCTTTATCAAATGTCAGGGGCAGTTGCAGCTCTTTACACAACAGGCCCATGACAAACTCCTCCGAAGGCGACAGGTTCTCCTGCATATTCAATAAACAAGGCTTTCGCTGGGTGCTTGGATAAGATACCGGAAAAAATGCTGACCTGGCAATGTGGTAATGGGCCATTTTCAAAGCATAATCAGGACCAGCACTGATGCATACAAAGTAGCGCATAGCGCCTATTCTATTTTCTTCATCAAGTCTTCTTCTCCAATCTTCTACTTCTTCTCTATGCTTTTTAAAATTCAGTTTATAAACATCATCCTTTAGCCTTTGTCTTCTTTCAAACACTTCCTGTTTTTTCCTTTTGTTTTCATTGCAAATGAAATAGAAGCTGCCTGTATTATTCTGTATAAGGTTGAGTCTTCCGGGAAAGACCCTTTGCTCTGATTTAATCAATAGTTCCTTTAAATTGAGACCCAGCCTTTCAATATCGATCCTTTCTTCCTGGTTGCTTTCCAGTTCATACAAAAAGCGTTTTGTGAAAAAACTATGATTATCATCTACATAAGATAGTTGGTTGGCAGCACTGGAACATATGGCCCAAAGCGATCGCTCGTTTTCAGGATCAGAGCCGGGTTTGACATTTCCGGGGGCAGTAAACCAACTGGTTAATTCAAAAGTGGCAGCGGAATGGCAGGCATCAGAAATGATGATCAAACTATGGTACCGGATATTATTTAGGCTTTGAATTAAATTGAAGAAAACACTGTATAAACCATATGGATCTGGCTGTTGGATGTCCTCGGTATAATCGTAAGGTACCCAATAGAAAAATTCTTTTCCATCATCATTTTTCAACGTTGTTCCATGCCCTGAATAATAAATGATCAAATTGTGTGCAGGTAAATCTTCACCACTGCGCGGCCTTTTAAAATCGGGATGGTAAGCAAGCTTTTTAAATAAATCTTCTATATTATCTAATGTGGCTTCTTCGTTGAGCAAAACCAACTCATCATCATTTATTTTGTTGGCATTCTTATCATAAGAACCTCTCACTGTTTCAAAGGAGTAGTCTTCTTTCAAAAGCTTCATCAGGTCCTTGCAGTCATTGACACAGCACGTGCCAAGACTCAACTTTGGATTTTCGTATTCACCAATGCCAATGCAAATGATGTAGTTTTTGCGGCCGGTTTTTTTGCCACCCGAAGTGCCACCACCGCCTCCAGCGTTTCCGTTGTCTTCGGTACCAAGGGGCTTAGCTTTCATATCTTCGTTTTCATCTGCCATAATCTTTTGATTGCAGGTACTTCAAGGCCTCTTTTGTTGAAAAGTAGTTCAGGTGGTCGCAGGCTACGGTATGTTTTACCGGTTTGATCTTCCATTTTTCAGAACCCGGAATGCCTTCTATGCTCTCCACACTGACTGCTATGTCATTAGGTTTTTTAAACAACACTGTATCCAGCAGCTTGTAACTGCTATGTTTTGCTCTTGAAAAAATGCGGCTGATCAATGAAGCGGTTTTCACATAATCCGGCATAATGTCCTGCGTGTTGCCGGAAACAATCGTGTAACCAATGCCGGGATCATCACCCTTGTTGAGTGTAGGATAAATACCGGTTTGAGCATCCATCTCTTTGAAAGTAACCTGGGTGCCATCCACCAGCTTCCCAACACCGGAAAGCACAAATAGCCAGGGCTGCAAAAAGGCGGCTCCGTTAACGCCATAGGTAATGATGGCCTGTGCCATATCACGCACATCTGCCCAGGGTGTGCCGTTGTTGGGGGTACCGTACATCACTAGATGCGAAACGATTTTATCGCCACCTTCTTTTTCAATGAACCACCTGGACACCAGTCCACCCATGGAATGGGCAACGATCACCAGTTTTTTTCCATGGCCTTCTTGTAAGCCGATATTCATCAGTGCTTCTTTCAATTGCACTGCAGTTTCTGCTATGGGGGTTTTGGGGTTCTCATAAT
>CBKWHA010000297.1:0-6143 GCA_966674115.1 uncultured Chitinophagaceae bacterium | reverse complement strand
AGGAAAATAAAAGAATACCGACTTCAAAATCCTGAAGAGCAAATACCTCCTTTTATTCTTTCGAAGGGCATTTATTTTATTCGCATCCAAAGTGATGAGGGCAAGGCCGGGGTGCAAAAGCTAATTGTATATTAAAGCAAAAAGCGAAGCTCCTGGGCTTCGCTTTTTCTATTTGAGAACGTTTGATTATGCTAAGGTTTTCAACACGTCGTTCATGTTGCGTACAGCATCAGCGCTCTTATTGAATAAAGCTTGTTCGTCAGCATTCAGCTTATAATCAATAACTTTTTCCCAGCCATTTCTACCGAGAATCACAGGTACACCCAGGCAAATATCCTTCTGGCCGTATTCACCATCAAGGGCTACGCTGCAGGAAATTAACTTCTTCTCATCTCTTACAATTGCCTCAACCATTGCAGCACCGGCAGCACCAGGAGCATACCAGGCAGAAGTTCCGATTAATTTAGTCAAGGTAGCACCACCCACCATTGTGTCGGCAACAATTTGTTTCTGTTGTTCTTCACTTAAGAAATTAGTTACAGGTACGCTGTTCCAGGTTGCATAGCGGATAAGCGGAATCATGGTAGTATCTCCATGTCCACCGATAACGATCGCGTTCAGATCGGCAGGAGAGCAATTTAATGCCTTGCTCAGGTAGCATTTAAAGCGGGCACTATCCAATGCACCACCCATTCCTATGATGCGGTTCTTTGGTAAACCAGTTGCCTGCAGAGCCAGGTAAGTCATGGTGTCCATTGGGTTGCTGATGATAATCAATATAGCATCAGGCGAGTGTTGCAAGATGTTTTCAGCAACGCCTCTAACGATGTTGGCATTAACTCCGATCAATTCTTCACGGGTCATACCTGGTTTACGCGGAAGGCCGGAGGTAATTACAACAACATCAGAACCGGCAGTCTTGCTGTAGTCATTTGTGCTTCCGGTTATCTTAGTGTCAAATCCTAATAGGGCTGCTGTTTGGGTCATGTCAAGCGCCTTACCTTCAGAAATACCTTCTTTGATGTCAAGTAATACCAGTTCTTCACAAAGTTCTTTACGGGCAATGTTATCTGCTACGGTTGCGCCTACTGCGCCAGCGCCAACAACAGTTACTTTCATTGTGTTGAGTTTTGTATTTAAGGAATTATTTTGCGGAGCAAAGGTAGGGGAGGAAGGGGGGTTAAAAAAAGAAACCTACCTGCAAATGAAAGACTGTATCGTCAGAAGAAATGCCATAAGTGGCGTTGAGCCACAATTTATTAAATGGTGCCAGTACAATGCCGGGGCCATAGCCAACGTGCCATTTGTTGGAGGTTTCGTCAGGTTGCCATACTCTTCCATTATCTATAAATCCTAAAAGGCCAATGGTGCCGTTGAAGAAATAGCTTCTAATATTGAGCAGCCAACGTAGTTCATTGTTATTGAAAAATGCTGATTTACCATAAAATCTTTCCCGCAGGTATCCCCTTAAATTTTCATTACCGCCAAGACGGTTCAGTTGGTAAAACTCTGGTTCGCCTTTAATGGTGGCACCACCTACACGAGTGGCGAATACCAGGTTGTGCGTAATTGGCAAGTAGAATGCAATGGAAGAACTATAGCGGGTAAAACTCCTGTTACTGACCTTTGTATTTTGTGTATAGCCAGCTCCGGCCGTAAAATGAAAACCCCTGGAAGGGGCATCCGGGTGGTTTGCTTTTATGAAATGGTAAGTAGCTTCTGCACCTGCAAAATATTTGCGATCCAGGTCGGTTAGGGGAATTCCGGATTCCTTGCCTATAAATTTATCTGCATCATGCCTGATCTTTATGGTTTGGAAGAATGGCCTGAGTTCAATGAAATGTGCGGAGTCGATAAGGCGGTTAATATAAAAGCCGGTATACAGTTCATTGATGCGCATTCGGTAAAAACGATTGGTATCATTTGTACGTACTGTGTTGTTGCCCACTCCAAAGAAATGGACTACAAAAGGAAATTCCGCCCGGGCACCTATTTCAAAATTCCACTTTCCGATCAGTTGTGGTAACAGTGTGCGGTATTCCAGGGCTTTACCATTGCGGGTGATTGTATAATAACCAATCAGGCTGTGCTCTACGCCAAATGGTTCCTTGCCAAATTTTTCTTTGCGGATGCGATAGCCGACACCTAAGCGGTTGCCTGGCTTTATAGTCAGGCCATTTTTATTGAGTTCAAAAGCATTGTAACGGTAATTGTTTACAAGGGAATCACTGGACAGATGGACTTTACCGGAAGTGTGAAAACCAGTACCCTCTGTATCGTAGACATGAATATTTTCTTTTTTATTTCCAGTAACTTCTTCATTTATTGAATCCGTTCCAGATCCGGGAATGTGTCTTATTGTTATCCCCTTTCGGAATGATCCTTCAACTTTATAGATGTCTGATGCATCCATACCATATAACCTGATTTCTTTGGTTTCCTTCGGAAAAAATATCCTGTGATAATATGGTTTCTTATCTATACCTTCTGCATTGAAGCCAAAGATCTTTACTGAAATTTCACCCCGTTCCAGGTTTTCTACCTCAAAGTAGTCTTTTTCAGCAGTACCCGTAACATCGATTTGCGATGCTAAAAAGTTATAATAAGTCTCAGCAAACTTTATAAGGTGATCCCTCCTTGATTTCAGCTTGTCAATGATTTCATTTCCGGATAGAGGAAATACTTCCGGTGGCAACTGCCGTACACCTTGTTCAATGACAGTGTCCGTTATGGATTGCTGCAGGTCTTTAGCGATATCGATCCATTGTTGCCGGGTGACCTCATTGGTCAATTTTCTATCAAGAAAGCGGGCAGGAAAGTTGTATTCGGCAATATTAGTAATCGTATGATTAAAAGATTCCAGGTGACCAAGGCCGGCAACTTTCAAGGCAATAGCGAGCATGGCCCCATCAAACTTGGTGTACAATTGGTCACGGTCCCGAGGAATGGGTTTGTATATTGTTTTTCTTTCATTTTGAAACGAAGCCCAGCGCCATTGGTCTTCGTGCCGCCCCCAGTCACCAATGAACATATCAAACAGCCTGGCCCTTACAAAAGCCAGTTGATCAACAGTATGTTTGTGATCCCGGTTGATATTTTCAAACAATTTTTCTGTGCTGATTACATTTTGGGAGTTCCCAAAGTTGGGGGCGTCTTGCTGGTTGCCATCCGGCCGTTCTTCGAACAGGCAAAGTGTATTGGCAAAATCTTTATTGAACGCACCAAGCCTGTTTTGGAAAGGAACATAAACAACTTGAGGGTTGGTGTGGTAGATGCGAGCCGCTTCAATCATTTTTGGGACGGTCAGGGCAGCATATGGATGGGTAATGGAACCCTGATCCTTTACAATAGTTTCTATAAAAGAACCTTTATAAATATCAGGAATAGTTCCGCTTAGATCTTTGTCTATAGAACGTAATACATAAGCTTTCCCCTTATCATTGGTTAAATGTAATGTTTTTGTTTGCCGTCCACCACCTAACCTGACGGGCGTCAGGCCTCCTGCCACTGTATCAAGGTTAAATACAGGAACGGAGACCGGAGTAGTCCATTCTTTCCGGTAGTGCCGACCCCAAAGTACCTGGTAAGCTTTATCAATAGCATACTGCTTGCCGGCAATGACGGTTTGGGTGCTCTGTATATTAGGTCTGCTCTGGGCGCTTACTATGGCTGAAAACAAGATAAATATGGCTAAAGAAATTCCGGCTGATCGGAAAAATGGACGGTATGCTGGTTTTTTGCCTATAGGGTAATCAATAATTCCTGCCTGGATTTTTCCGATAAGCGCCATTTCTAATAGTTTATAAGCCCGCAAGTTTATGAGCCTGACTGAAAAGGCCTGATAAGCTTCAATAATACTTAAAAAATCTTGCCAGTGTGATTTTGATTTATACGCTATTGAGTTTACCCTTCGGAATAGAAATTTAATTGCTCAGATTACTGTAAATAGTATTAATCCGAATCATACTAAAGTTTCCATAAGAAAAATAATAAATGTTTATAATGATGGTTATTTTTCATTTTTTTGTGAAGTATACATCTACTGAATAGCTCCCTTACAGAAACCTTCACATTGAGTGCTTAAGAATTGTCGTGCTAATGGAATTTCGCAACTGTTTTAAAAAAATATAGCAATAGGTACATTCAATGAATAGCTATCATTTTATGTTTGTTTCTGCATATTCGATCCCTATTCCATTTTTTATTGGGATTTGGAAGTTTAGGTATTTATCTACAGCCTTTTATCCTTTATATTCTTCATTTTTTTAAATACGGCTAATGAATTTTTATCTTCATTTCTTCTATATAATTATTATACGACCACAATAAATTATAATATATATTATTTACTAGAAGCCTTACTTCTCGCTTATCAATTTAGGAAATTGGGAACTTTTATGAATAGAATGGTTTACTTCTATTTAATTGTATTATTGTTTGTTGTTGTATGGATGTTAGAATCGTCCGTAACAAAGGTTTACCTTACACTTAATTCTTATTATATTATCTTTTATTCACTTGTGCTTGTAATGTTGAGTACTTATACGATTAGCATATACAGCAAACATGCTAATCCAAATATTCTACATAGACCAATGTTTATCATTTGTTGTTCTTTTATTCTGTTTTATTGCAATACAATAATAATAGACACCTTTTCTGCCTATACTTTTAGAACAAGTCAGGCGTTTAGGTGGCATATGCTTGATATTTTACATTTTATTAATATTATATGTAATCTTTTGTATTCGTTTGCAATATTCCAATTGCCTAAAAGACAAAAAGTGAGTTTTGGGATAGAATAATTTGTTCATTTTCGGCTACTTAGTAAATAATAGCTTAAAAGAAAATACGAAAACGTTGTGATTGTTGATATAACATCCTATGAATTATTATCAATTAATGTTAATCTCTAACTGTTCAATTTTACTTCCTTTATTGCTGTGTTTGTGGAATTTAAAAGAAATGTGCAAGCCTCGTTATCTCCCATTCTTATGTTTTATTATTACGTTTAGTGTAAATGAGATCATTTCTTTGGTCATGCTTTCATTCTTCCAGGAAAAAAAAGGGTTAAACTGTGATATTTACTTCCTGCTAGAGTCTATCATTTTATTCTGGATATTTAAAAGGTGGGGTTTATTTAAGGGAAGAAGCAAGATCTATAATGTACTACCACTTGTTTATATACTCTGTTGGAGTTTAGAAATTAATTATCGGGGTTTTATTTGTTTTCTTCCTGCATTTATTATCTTTTACGCTTTTGTAGCTGTGATTATGAGTATAAATATGATAAATAATATATTGCTACATGAGTTGACAAAAATTACTTATAATCCGGTTTTTACTATATCCTGTTCTTTACTTATTTTTTTTATTTATGCAATCATTCATGTAATTTTCTGGTTACCAGAATTAAACACAGATGTAGAATTCAAGTGGAAGGTTTTGACTATTTTAAATATTATTAATATCGTATCTAATATAGGATACGCAACTGCGGTTGTGCAAATTCAGAAGAGTAAAAAGCTTCAATTATTATAATTCGTTTGCAGCTTTTTATTTGAAAGTATCGATTATCTTATCCAAAGGCATAGAGCCTTCAAAACCCAAGATCAATTTTCCTTTTTTATCATAAAAGGCCAGATAGGGTAAATTTTTCACTGCGTAAAAAGAAGGCATTATGTAATATATGTCTTTGCCAATTGTAACATTTGGCAATTGCTTTAACCCATATTTTTCGGCAAATGCATTCATTTCATTTATAGAGTGCAGTGTTACCATTATTATATGAATGTTTTTCAGTTCATCTTTTTTCTGAACCATTTCCTCTGCAGTATGCTGGCAATGGCTGCAATCCGGACTAAAAAGCATCAATAGAACAGGTTTCCTTTCCGGTATATCTTTTTTGGTGTATTTAGTTGTGCTGTCTCCTAATAATAATTGTAAAGGGGGTAGGTTAGGATAGCGTTTGAAAGGAGGTGTACTATCCACTTGGGCAAATGAAGTGCAACTGAGCAGTAGTAAACAAAATTGGAAGAAGTGTTTCATACAACAAAGAAAGGTGTTTCATAAAAATGATCAAACATGTCAAATTATTATTCTGTGAGGTGTTATTTCGAACCATACTAAATAAAGAAAACTCC
>CBKWHA010000296.1:0-6147 GCA_966674115.1 uncultured Chitinophagaceae bacterium | reverse complement strand
ATCATTGATTCATTTGTGATTATGAATTATGTTTAGGTCGGTCTTAATGTAATAATTATTAAGGATAAAATGTAAAGCATGTAACTTAGAATTTAAGCAAACAAACTTCAGCCATGAAAATGAGAATAGTTGTTCCTACAGACTTTTCCTCAATAGCAAAAATAGGGGCCCTTTATGCAGTTGAATTTGCAAAGCAAATTAAAGCAGATCTTGTACTGCTTCATGTTCTTCCCTCATTAGGACCTACGTTAGGAACTATTTCCACCTCACATTTGAAAGAGGACATGGTGGCTTGGGCACAGAGAGAATTGAAATCATTAACAGAAGAACTAAAAACAGATGATGTTAGCATAAAATATCAGATTGCCTATGGCGCTTCAGTGCAAGATGTTATAGAAACTTTTACAAAAACGCATGCTGTTGACCTCATTATCATGAGTTCAAAGGGGGCGAGTGGATTGAAAAGAATTTTACTGGGTAGTAATACTGTTGGCGTAATCAATAATTGCAGTACTCCTGTTATAGTGATTCCAGAGCGCGTTGCTGTATGTCATACTGATACTTTGATTTATGCATCTGATTTGAAATATCTTGTTCGTGAGGTTCAGTATATTATTCCTTATGCAAATGCACTTGATGCTATTATTAAAATCATTCATGTGCCAGTAGTTCAAGATCAAGAACAATTGGATTCAGAAATACTTATCAATGATCTCATGCTGCAGACAGGTTTTCAAAAATTCAAGTTTCAGGTTATTAATGGTGAAGATATAACTACTGCTATAGAACAGTATACAGATGAAAATACCGGAGAATTGTTAGTGATGTTTACCCATCATGTAAACTTTCTTGATCAACTCTTTAGTAAAAGTATTACCCGGGAGATTGCCTGGCATAATAAAACTCCTTTGCTCGTTATAAACAACAGGTAATATGGCTACATCTATTATTGGCTTCCTTGTTCTTGCATTTATTATTTTTTTCAGTGGTAAACGGTTGTCCATTTATGGGGATATGATTTCTGAATATAGTGGATTTGGTAAAGCCTGGTTTGGGTTGATCATGATGGCTGCTGTTACCTCTTTGCCCGAACTCGCGGTAGGCATCAGTTCTGTGGCTGTAGTGGGTTCTGCAGACCTGGCGATAGGAGATGTGATCGGCAGTTGTGTTTTCAACCTCTTTATCCTTTCACTGTTGGACGCTTTTATGCCTGCCCAGCCATTGTTTTCAAAAGCCTCTGGCAATCACATTCTTGCTGCCGCACTAAGTATCATTTTAATAGCTCTGGTTGGAATGGGCATGTTTTTGCCCCAGAACATCATTCTTATTGAATGGATAGGCATCAGTAGCTTTATTTTCATAGTTGTTTATTTTTTGTCCATCCGCATCATTTTCCGAAATGAACAGAGAATAAGATTAAAGACTTTAGTGGAGCCTCATATACCCAATATAAGTTTAAAAAAAGCTATTCTTTATTACATACTGAACGCAATTGTTGTTGTGAGCGCAGCATTTATCTTGCCGGGTATAGCTGAAAAGATCTCGGTTCAGAGTGGACTGGGAGAGTCTTTTGTTGGTACATTGTTCCTGGCAGCGTCTACTTCCTTACCTGAAGCTGCAGTTTCGCTAAGTGCCATCCGTATCGGGGCGGTTGATTTAGCCGTAGGAAACCTGATTGGCAGCAATATTTTTAATATTCTGATCCTTGCTATAGATGATATCTTTTATACTAAAGGCCCTTTACTGAAATATGTGTCTGATGAAAATATCATTTCAATTTTTTCTGTGATTATCATGAGTTCAATATGTATTGCAGGATTGACTTTCAGAATTGAAAGAAAAAGGTTTTTGATGGCCTGGGATACTTTACTAATTAGCCTTATGTATATTGCCAATCTCTTACTGCTTTATTATTTATAATGCGGCTAGTTTAAGCAATAACCGGAGTTTTCTGACCATTATCAGTATTTTTTATTCCTGTTGTCATGGAATCTCTTATTGTTTTAAGGGTACCTTGTAGTGGATTTAATTGTTAAAGGTAAAATACTGAGCATGAAGTAGTGCCTCTTCGGTTTATGCTATCAAACAATTTGCTTATCTATTCCCGGAATTGAGCAATCAGGAAACGGCCATTGTTTATGCGACAGATGAAAATGAAGATGAAATTCCCAGTAAAGACCGAATTGAAGAGTTGCTTCAGCAGCACTTCATGGATGTAGATATTGTAAAGCTTGATTTGCACCCAAAGAAATATTTCAAAACATGGGTAGGTGATAAAAGGAATGCGATTCTGGTTAGTGGTTCTTTTGGTCGTTCATTTATTTCGGAATTATTCCGAAAGAGTTTTATTAATGAAATAATGGAAGATCACAGATTACCGGTTTTCATCGCTCATAAATAAGTTTCATCATGAAAAAAATCATTGCAGCATTTGATGGATTGCAGTTTTCGGAGTCTACTATGCAATATGCCATAGAACTCAGCCGTCAGACAAATGCTTATTTAGTGGGAGTGTTTCTGGATGATATCACCTACCATAGCTACCGGATTTCTGAAGTAGTTGCCGAGAATGGAGGTATATCCGATACTTTAATTCAGGAGTTAAATGATATAGATGAAGAAAAGAGGGATCAGTCTGTAGAAATGTTTAAGGCCGCCTGTATGAAAGCAAAAGTAAAATATGCAGTTCATAGAGATAGAAATGTTGCCATTCACGAACTATTACATGAAAGCATTTATAGTGATCTCCTAATTGTTGAAAACAAAGAAAGCTTTAACCATTATCAAGAGAAAATGCCATCCAGGTTTATTCGAGACTTATTAAGTGACGTTCAATGTCCTGTGCTTGTAGTTCCGGCACGCTATAAAACAGTGGGAAAGATTGTATTGCTTTATGACGGTGAGCCTTCTTCTGTGTACGCACTTAAGATGTTTAGTTACCTTCTTCCTAGCTTAAAAAGTGAGCGGGTAGAGATTTTGACTGTTACTCGTAAGGAGGAAGATCTTTTTATTCCAGACAATAGGTCTGTAAGGGAGTTTGCAAAATCACATTATTCACTTGCTGATTACATTGTCTTAAATGGAGAAGCAGAGCAGGAGATCATAAATTATTTACGACAGCAAAAGGAAAACTTACTGGTGGTATTGGGGGCTTACAGGAGGAGCAGGGTTTCACGGTGGTTCAAACACAGCATGGCTGATGCTTTGATGGCTCATTTACAAGTTCCACTTTTTATAGCGCATAATAAGTAAATTACATATTTGATGATTTGATTATTGACATTAGATGAACCTATAAAGGGTCAAAAATGAATGATTTTGTAAAAAAGTTCAACGAAATAGGCATCTCTGATCTTACGGCGGTGGGCGGTAAAAACGCATCTTTAGGTGAGATGCTCACACAACTTACTTCTAAGGGGATCAACGTACCTGATGGTTTTGCCACAACTTCTGTTTCTTTCTGGAATTTTCTTGATGTTAATAATTTAAGGGAACCATTGAAAAAATTGCTGAGTAGATTAGACAGTAAGACATTTTTTAATCTTAAAGAAATTGGAGCAGAAGCAAGAAAGCTGATTTTGGATGCTAAGATGCCAGATGAAATTTCAGGAGCGATCATCAATGCTTATCATGAGCTGCGTGGTGATGCAAAGGATTTTGAGGTTGCTGTTCGCAGCAGTGCTACCGCAGAAGATCTTCCCAATGCCAGTTTTGCCGGACAGCATGAATCCTATTTGAATGTAAAAGGAGAGCAGGCTGTGCTCCAGGCTGTTCAAAAATGCTTTGCTTCATTGTATACCGACAGAGCCATCAAATACCGGGAAGACAATGGCTTTGCTCACGACAAAGTAGCTCTTTCCGTTGGTGTACAAAGAATGATACGGTCTGATAAGGCCTGTTCCGGTGTGGGCTTTACTCTGGAACCAGAATCCGGTTTCCGTAATGTTATACATTTAAGCGGCGTTTGGGGGCTTGGCGAAAATATTGTGCAGGGGACTGTTACCCCAGATGAATTTCTCATTTTTAAGCCTACTCTGGCAATGGGCAAGAAGGCTATCATTCAGAAAAAGTTAGGTGAGAAGGCAAAGACAATGATCTATGCTGAACAAGGTGGTGAATCATCAACTACCAACATTGCCACTCCCAAAGAGCGTCAGGATGCATTTGTTTTACAAGATGAGGAAATTACAAAACTTTCCCAATGGGCTTTGCTGATTGAGCAACACTATGGAAAACCGATGGACATTGAATGGGCAAAGGATGGTATTACCGACGAGTTGTTCATCATCCAGGCAAGGCCGGAAACCGTTCATTCGCAAAAGAATCCTTTTCTGGTGCAAGAATATCAACTGTTACAAAAAGGAGAAGTGTTAGCCACCGGAAGTGCCATTGGCAGCAAGATAGCCACCGGTATTGCAAGGGTGCTGCAATCGCCCAGAGACTCGGACAAACTTAAGCCAGGAGAGATTGTTGTTACCGATGTTACCAGTCCTGACTGGGATCCTATATTAAAGCAATCTGCAGCCATCATCACCAATAAAGGCGGCCGGACCAGCCATGCTTCTATTGTTGCCAGAGAGTTAGGGGTGCCCGCTGTGGTAGGTTGTGGCAATGCTACTGGGCAAATTGAAGAAGGTGCTCTCATAACGGTTTCATGTTCAGAAGGCAAAACCGGTTTTATTTATAGCGGCAAGGTAGATTACCATGTGGTAGAACATGATTTTTCGCAGGTAAAAAAACCAGAAGCTGTAGACGTTATGTTGATCGTAGGCGATCCTGACCAGGCGTTCAGACTTTCCTTTTACCCTAATGATGGTGTTGGGCTGATGCGTCTAGAGTTTATTATCAACCACTCTATTCAGATTCATCCCATGGCATTGGTGAAGTTTACCGAATTAAAAGATGAGGCTGTAAAAAAACGGGTTGAAGAATTGACACATCATTACCCGGAGGATAAAAAACAATACTTTATTGATAAACTGGCACAAGGTATCGCTACCATAGCAGCTGCGTTTTACCCCAAAGACGTAATTGTGCGTATGAGTGATTTTAAGACAAATGAATATGCTAACCTTTTAGGCGGAAAAGAATTTGAGCCCCATGAGGAAAATCCTATGCTGGGTTTTCGTGGTGCTTCCCGTTATTACCATGATTTGTACAAAGACGGTTTCCGCCTGGAATGCGAGGCCGTTAAAAAAGTTAGAGAAGAAATGGGTTTAACGAACGTTAAAATAATGATTCCTTTTTGCCGTACTGTTGAAGAAGGGATAAAAGTTGTTGAAGTCATGGAAGAGAATGGGCTGGATCGAAGAAAAGATCCCGAACTAGAAATATATATGATGGCGGAGATTCCCTCTAACGTACTGCTGGCAGAGGAATTTGCCAAGATATTTGATGGCTTTTCCATTGGTTCCAACGATTTAACGCAACTAACCTTAGGTATCGACCGTGATTCTAATTTGGTAAGCGGTTTATTTAACGAGCAGAACCAGGCAGCCAAACTAATGATTGGAACCATGATTGGAAAAGCCCGGGCATCACATAAAAAAATCGGATTGTGCGGACAGGCGCCCAGCGATTTTCCTGCATTTGCACAGTACCTGGTCCAAAAGGGAATCAACAGCATTTCATTCAACCCAGACGCTTTGCTGAAAGGGATCGAGAATATTCATGTTGCTGAACAAGAAATGATGTTTAAATCCAAGTAATCTTATGTATGCTTTATAATTCGCTTCCTTCCAGCATGCAGGCAATGGTGCTGGAAAAACCAGGGCAACCCCTCGTATTTAAAACGGTTCCATTGCCTGTTCCTTCAGCTAAACAAGTATTGGTAAAAGTGGTTGCCTGTGGCGTGTGCAGGACAGATTTGCATATTCTGGATGGCGAACTTACCAGCCCTAAATTACCCCTTATTTTAGGACATGAAATTATAGGCAGGGTGGTAAGAGTAGGGAAGGACGCAACTTTAGTGAAGGAAGGTGACATTATAGGAATCCCATGGCTGGGTTTTACCTGCGGCCAATGTAAATATTGTTTGAAGAATAAAGAGAATTTGTGCGAAAAGGCGCTGTTTACCGGCTATACAGTGGATGGTGGCTATGCCGAATACACAACAGCAAACGAGCAATATTGCTTCCCGATTACTGT
>CBKWHA010000295.1:0-6148 GCA_966674115.1 uncultured Chitinophagaceae bacterium | reverse complement strand
CATTGTTTACGGTTCCCCATATATAAACACTAGGAAAGGTGTTACCTGGTGCTGCTTTGCCAAAACCGACAGCACCACAATAGCTGACACCACTAACCAGGCTGAGGGATTGTCCGGAATTTGAGGACCGTGCCAGGCCTCCATTATACAATGGCACCCATATATCGCCTTCTATACCAGGAATAGCACGAATCACTTTTGAGCCTCCAGACAAAGTTTTGCCTGATATAGTGAATGAGGTTCCCCCATTGGTACTCACAAACAAGTCTCCTGTTGCTGGATCATAAGCATAAAATTTTGATGCATTCACCGGATCTGCTACCGGTCTGGAAGAAATAGTGGATATGCCAGAAGCAACAGTCCAAGAACTTCCGTTGTCGGTGGAGCGATATAGAATAGAGGAGCCGTCCGGACAATGAAGAAAAACATTTCCATCTGCGGATACAGCAACTTGTCCTTTCGAACCATTGATGCTGCATTGGGTCCAGGATTTCGCTGTGTCAGTTGAGTAATACATGGAATTACCTACCCGCAGAACTTTGCCGGGATTACCGGCTGCATAGGCAAGTCCTGTTGTTGTTCCCATTCTTGGCGTATGGATGGGTGCATACATAGTTGGATCTGTATGCCTGAAGCCATCATAATCCCCGATTACAGAAAGTATGGGACCACCTGGTATACTTTCTAAACCAAGCGGAACTGTTTCTTCTAGACCTTTTACGTTAAACTTCCAAATACCCTGTGTAGCATCAATATCTTCATTTACAAACACGCCATTTCCAGAAGTAACCAGCACACGCTGCGTATTAAAAGGATCAAATTCAATGGAGCCCGCCCAGTGTATGGAATTCCCTTCTATCCAAGTGATCCCGTTAGGATCAAGGGTGAATCCTCTTGACACTACGTTCGTCCAGCTGGCACCACCGTTCGAGGTAAGAAAAATCTGATCGCCCCAGGCATTACCTTGTTGCCAATAAGTATTAATACTTGAAATAACAATGCGCAACGGATTATTGGGATCAATACTTACACCGCTTAAAGCATTAGTAAATCCCAAAGGTGTCAGGTTTGTCCAGATGCCCGTTGCAATATTATATCGCCAGAATTGTCCCTGGTCCATTGGCTCGGGCAAAGACCAGTGGCCATGCGGACCCGCTCCATTTGCATAGGTAATATAAACATCTCCGCCTTCAATAATGGCTCTTTGAGGCATGAGATGGGCGGGCCCTCCTAATACCGGAGTAAAAGTATTGCCACCATCGTCACTTCTGTAAAAGTTGGCGCCAATCTTGGATACCCCAACAAATATCCGTTGCGTGGCGCCATTTAATACTGAGGAAGAATCGAGTGCTACAATGCTAATTCCGTTTTCATTGGGGGTGGTGGTAACATTCGATAAAGAAGTCACAGCCGACCAACTAGCCCCGCCATTGGTGCTTTTGAACAGGCCATTCCAACGCGTTCCGCAATAAAGAATGTTCCCGTTATTAGGATCTACCTGCAGACGCTCGCCATTTTGTCTACCCATGCCGTTTCCATGGGCTTTGAACTGGTTCGTAACATCTGTTATTGTAAAGGTGTTGCCATAATCATCGGAGCGTAGAATGGCGGTCTTACCGTTATTGAAATAAGAAATCCCTGCAAGCATATAAACCTTGTTTGGGGCATTTGGATCCAGGGCTAATGATTCTACTCCTAAATATCCTACTTCATTATCTGATACCCAATCCAGCAATGGAATCCATTTGCTTGTGCTGGCATCCCACCGGTAGGCTCCTCCTACGTCGGTTCGTGCATAAAAAAGGTTGGCCTGAGATTTACTCGGAATGATTGCCGAAACAAACCCACCCCCGCCAATGGCAAGGTTGTTCCAATTATAGGCTTCTGTGGTTTGCGCTAAAGCTTGGGTTGAAAGTTGGAACATCCAAAAAGATATAAAAAGAAGTAAACGGTAAAAAGGCTTAGTGTGCCTTTTGCACAAAGAGAAGAAATTCATGGCAAGTTGATTTTATAGGTTTAGAATTAACAGTTACAGTTGTAAAAGTATTGTCTTTCAATATCAAGCCAGGGATGCAAATGACTCATAAAAGGGTTCCAAATGATGCAAATGTTAACTCGAAGCTGTAAAATGTTTATTTAAATGATATAAAATATTGTCTCAGTAAAATATTCACTAATACCAAACCGCTATCAAGGTGGGTTTACCATCCAGTGGAATGAGCAGAGGGATTTTTGGCTTCCGTATTGCAGAAGCCCTTCTGCCCTTAGACACCCAGCAGCGGCTGGCATTGCTGATGCGTCCAAACCGGACTTCGTCTTCAAAGAAAACTTTTTGCGGCTCTCTTCGCCCTCCCCATTGTAGTGCCTCACAAAACTCAGCTCCTTTTGTGTTATAAGAGAAACAATTTGCTCAGAGCTTAGATGGGGTTTTAACCACTTCTTCTCATAACAGACACAAATGTTCACAATACGGTACTATTTTGATAAAACCTGGTGAAAATCAGTTCATTGCAACAATTCAAACGTAATCTGTAACATTTCAGACCCTTGTTTCAAACAACACAGTAATAGTTTTACACGATTTAATTTACGATTGATCAGTCAAAGTCATACCCCGTTAAAGGGAAGCCGGATGGAAGCCTGGCAGGGAAAATGTCTTGTCATTTTGAAAGCGGAATAAATTCAGGGCCCCGCTTTGTAAAATTAAAACACTAGTATAGAAAATAAATAAGATCATCATAGCAATTTTGTTGCTCCAATAAACATTTTTTGCCAATGCACAGTACCAGACCAGGACCATAAGGGTACAGGTTTATATGTGAACCCCATTTTTGCAGGTGATTATCCCGATCCGAGTATTCTACGTGATGGCGAGGATTATTACCTGGTGCATTCGTCTTTTGAATATTATCCTGGTTTGTTGATCTGGCATTCAAAAGATTTGATGAACTGGAATCCTGTAACAAATGCTTTGTATAAATATGTTGGTTCTGTGTGGGCTCCTGATTTAGTGAAACATAAAAACAAGTACTACATCTATTTCCCCGCCAATGGAACCAACTATGTAGTTACAGCAGATTCAATAAATGGTAAATGGAGTAACCCCGTTGATTTGAAAATTGCTAATATAGACCCCGGACATGTTGTAGATGAAAACGGAAAAAGATATTTGTTTTTTAGCAGTGGCGGGTTTGTTCCCTTATCCGATGATGGACTTTCTGTTGTAGGTGACTTTAAGAGCTCTTACGGTGGATGGCCGATACCTCGTGAATGGTCCATTGAGTGTTTTTGTATGGAAGGTCCTAAGCTGGTAAAACGGGGTGACTATTATTTTCTAACTGTTGCAGAAGGTGGAACAGCAGGTCCTGCCACAGGGCACATGGTCATCTCCGCACGTTCCAAATCGCTGTTTGGTCCCTGGGAAAATTCTCCTTACAATCCCATTTTCAGGACAACAAAAAATTCAGAAAGATGGTGGTCGAAGGGGCACGGTACTTTATTGGAAGATGCAAAAGGTAAATGGTGGATGGTGTTTCATGCTTAAGAAAAAGGATTTTACAACATGGGTCGCCAAACCTTACTCCAGCCGGTTGAATGGACAAAAGACGGATGGTATAAAATACCTGGTGGCATAGTAGATGATCAGCCAATTAAAAAACCAAATTTGGGTACTTCTCATTCGAACTTTACCCTTAACGATAGATTTGATGGCAATGATTAAAACCACAATGGAAGCTTTTTGGTGTGTATGATACCAGCAGGATTCACTTTGTCGATAATAGTCTGGCCATTAAAGCAAAGGGAAATTCTATTGGTAACTGTTCACCCCTGCTTTGTATGCCGTCTGACCATTCCTACACAGCCGAAGTTGAATTAGTGATTTAAGGCAAGGCAACAGAAGGATTGGTTCTTTTCTATAATGACAGAGCGTCTTCAGGTATTCTTACGAACAATGGGGACATCCTGGCAAATATCAATGGCTGGCAATTCCCTACAGAAAAAAATGTTGTCACGAATCATCTGTTCCTTCGCCTGAAGAATATAAACAACACCGTTGATCTGTACTACAGCACAGACGGAACCAAGTGGAATAAGATTGAAAATTCATTAGAGATCTCCGGGTTTCATCATAATGCTTTTGGCGGATTTTTGGGTGTACGCATTGGACTTTGCTCAATAGGTGAAGGTGTAGTGAAATTTAAAAATTTTGTGTATAAGCCGGTATTGTAAAATGATTTCATTACAGGCTCATTGCTTATGACTGATCTCCAAAAAACTTCAAATCAAGACAAATATTTTATGTACAGGAAATTTGAGAGCGTGCTCATTTTTTTAGGGATAATGTTTTTTCTCCTGCAGATCCCTGTCAATGGCAAAACCCAGGACAAACAGCAAACGACCAAACCAAATAAAAGCAACGACACTGGTACTCAAGGTATAAACTACTGGGAAAATCCTGATATCAATGGCATAAACAAGGAAATGCCTCATGCATACAATTTCCTGTTCGCAGAAAAAGCTGGTAATTCAATGATCCAGTCGCTTAATGGTGTCTGGAAATTCAAATGGTCCCCCGATCCGCAATCTCGTCCGGTCGACTTTTACAGGGAGGAGTATTCAGCAGAAAAATGGGATAATATCCTGGTGCCTGGAAATTGGGAACTGCAGGGATTTGGGACCCCGATCTATACCAACTTTAATTATCCATTCAAAGTGGATGGTTCAAAAGTTACCAGCCAGCCGGAGAAACACTTTACAAGCTTTCAGCAACGTAATCCTGTGGGTAGCTATTGCACCACCTTTACCATTCCGGATAGCTGGAGCGATAAACAGGTATTTATAAACTTTGGCGGCGTACTCTCGGCTATGTTTGTGTGGGTGAACGGGCAAAAAGTTGGGTACAGTGAAAACTCCATGTCGCCTGCTGAATTTGACATTACAAAATACCTGCGTAAAGGGGAAAATAAACTGGCAGTTGAGGTGTATCGCTGGTGCGATGGCAGCTACCTGGAAGACCAGGACATGTGGCGTCTCAGTGGTATTTTCAGGGACGTTGATCTAATTGCCCGTCCCAAAACTTTTATCAGCGACTTTTTTGTAAATGCTGTGCCTGACAATAAGTTTGAAAACTCGAACATTTCTATAGCCCTTACGATCGATAACCGCACTACACAAAATGTTTCGGGATTGCACGTAGATGCCGAAGTTTCTGGCTTTTCAGCAAAAGGAGAAATAGTTGATCTGTCTTTTACCGGGAAAGTTCCATTAGTTCAACAATCAAAACAGGCATCACTCGAATTGAAATCATTCATAAACCATCCCAGGCTTTGGTCTGCCGAAACACCGGACTTATATCATCTTATTTTAAAACTCAAAAACAATAAGAATGAGGTGGTTGACAAAGCCGAATGTTATTTCGGTGTCCGTAAAATTGAAGTGCGGGGAGATGTATTTTATATCAACGGCAAAGCGGTTAAACTCAAAGGAGTGAACCGCCATGAGCAACATCCGCGGACAGGCAAACATGTGAGCCGTGCTACTATGATCCGCGACCTGGAACTGATGAAGCAGGCCAATATCAACATGATCCGCACCTGCCATTACCCGGACGATCCCCTGTTCTATGAGCTTTGCGATAAATACGGCTTCTATGTAATGGATGAAGCCAACCAGGAATCACATGGTTTTGGTATCGGAAATAAGGAGATTGGAGATAATCCAATATGGAAGAAATCTCATATTGAAAGGGCTGTTTCGCTGGTACAGCGGGATAAAAACCACCCCTGTGTTATTTTCTGGTCCTTGGGAAATGAAGGCGGTCGCGGACAAAACCTGGTGGCCATGGCTGATGCCATAAAGAAACTCGATACAAGCCGGCCAATATATTCCGATACACAACGTGATGTTGCTCCCATTTACGACGAAGGATATTTGCATCCTGCCGATCTGAAAAGTTTAGGCGAGAATATTAAAGATAAACCAGTTTTCTTGCGTGAATACCTGCATGTAATGGGCAACTCAGGCGGAAACCTCCAGGAATACTGGGATGTAATTTATGCTGATTCAAGCCTTACCGGCGCTGCCATTTGGGAATGGGTGGACCAGGGACTGGCTAAGAAAAAGGATGGCTCACCCCTAAAACTCACGG
>CBKWHA010000294.1:0-6228 GCA_966674115.1 uncultured Chitinophagaceae bacterium | reverse complement strand
ACACCTGGAAACTTCGTATGCTTATGATATTGAGATCATCAAAAAACTCTATGAGAAAAAGAAGATCACCAAGGATATATACATCATCTGTAATGGGTTCAAACAAAAAAGCTATACCCGCCGTATTGCACAATTGATCAATGGTGGCTTTAAAAATGTAATTCCTGTTTTAGATAATAAGGAAGAATTACAAGCTTACCGAAAGTCCATTAAAGCTCCATTCAAGTTGGGTATCCGTGTGGCGGCAGAGGAGGAGCCTACCTTCCCTTTTTATACGTCCCGTCTGGGTATCAGGGCTAAAGATATTTTGGAGTTTTATGTAGACAATATAGAAGGATATGAAGACAAATTTCAGTTGAAAATGCTTCATATCTTTTTGAACAAAGGGATCAAGGATGACATTTATTACTGGTCGGAGCTGAATAAGGTGATCAACCTGTATTGCCAGTTGAAGAAAATATGTCCTGAGCTGGATTCCATCAATATCGGCGGCGGTTTTCCTATTAAACACTCCCTGGCATTTGAGTATGATTACCAGTTTATGATCAATGAAATTGTTGGTAACATCAAAGCAGCCTGCAAGCGCAATAAAGTGCCCATGCCCAATATATTCACTGAATTTGGAAGCTACACAGTGGGAGAGAGCATGGCACATATTTATAGTGTGATTTCACAAAAAACACAGAACGACCGGGAGATCTGGTACATGATCGACTCTTCATTCATTACCACTTTGCCAGATACCTGGGGCATTGGTGAAAAGTTTTTGATGCTACCTATCAATAAATGGGACCAGGAGTATCAGCGTGTGGTGCTGGGTGGCATTACCTGCGATAGTCATGACTATTATGATTCAGAGGAACACATCAATGAAGTGTTTTTGCCGAAGACCACTGGAGATGAGCCTTTATATGTAGGCTTTTTCCATACGGGCGCTTACCAGGATCAAATCAGCGGTTATGGTGGTATCAAACACTGCCTGATTCCTTCACCGAAACACATTATTGTTGAGCGTGATAAAAATGGGAAGCTGGTCGATTGGGTTTATGCTAAAGAGCAGTCAGCTCAAAGTATGTTGAAAATCCTTGGATATATCAAATAATAAAAATGCCCCGGAATACGGGGCATTTTGTTACTGCTTTTTACCACCTAAGACTTTGGATCGTGCGTCTTCAAAATTCTGCCTGTTAGGGGCAGGTCTTTCCGGTCTAGGTTGTGAAGGTTTTGAAGGCCTGGTGCTATAACCACCTCTGTCATAATAACCTCTGTTGTATCCATAAGGGTAATGATTATATCCATATGTGCCGAACGGACTATATCCGTAAGGGCTTAACTGATATAATTGGCCTGTATAAGGATCTCTTTCCAGGATAATTGTATTACCGTAATAGGGATTTTCATAATAAACACGTCTGCCACGCACAGGAGCATCTCCGTATTCACCTGAAGCATCCCTAATTGTAGTACAACCCACCATCGCAACCATCAATACAACAACAACCGTAAGTGGTAGTAATTTGAAATACTTCATCATTTTCAATTTTATTTCTTTGAGTTGCAAGAAGTTAGCCGGAAAAACCTAAAGAATTCTTATAGGAGGTACCATAAGCTGATCTTAACAATTTCAATAGTTAACGAACTGATCAATAGCTCAAAAAACAAAATCCGAAAGTCAAAAAGGATGTTTCGAATATCATCTTTTGACTTTCGGATTCACCGGTGTTCTTGATCTCTTAAATAATTATCTAGTTTTCAATCTATACTTTTTATTCACCCTAGGGCTGTTGAAGTAGCGGTTCAACTGTTCTTCTGTCATTTCATTCGTAATCTCTACAGGAACGTCAATGAGCTGTACCTGTATTTGTTTCATTTCATCCTTCAGCTTGTTGGTTTTTTTGGTGATTTCCCAATCTTTTTCACCTAATAGAGAGTTATCTCTTAAAATGTATTCAAGCCGTTTGATAGAAGTGCGGATGAGTGCCGCCTGGTTCTGATCAACTGTTTTATTGGGCACTGAAGCTTCCCTGATCGGAACCATGGAAAGCCCAACACTTGGCAATATCTTACCCTTTTTCTGGGTCCCTGGATCGTCTGATGTGGTAAGTATGGTTCCTGTAAGAGAAGTTGTTGCTGCTGTGAGGTCAAAGGTTGTACGGAGACTTTTCGTTCTTCTCAGCTTTTTATCCAACTGTAGAAACGTATATTTTAATTGTAGTACATAACGCTGGATATTGTTCACTATTTGATTATACTCTTCTTTAGCCAAAGGGTAATTTAAGGCATCACGTACAATTATCCTGATCTGCGCAGTATCTCTATTTTGAAAACGGGTAGTCCCAATAAAGCTCACCATAACAACCCTTTCTTTATTCTGATCGGTTTCCTTAACAAAATCATATTTAGGGCTCCAGCTAAATACCTCTCCACATTTATCAACCTCCGTAAAGCCTGGAAGAGACGTATTGGGCAATGTAAAAATGTTCTCGATCGGAAAACTGCCGGTTTCGCATAGAACCTTAAATCTAACCGTATCACCTTCTTCAACATAAATTGTCCCGCTTATCATTGGTTTGACTTTAGAAGGGATGATCTCCGTGCTATAGAAAACTATTGTAAAGCTGGTATCTATTTTCTCTTTAGGATCGGAGAGATTCTGAACACCTATGTTTACTTTATAATTCATGTCATACTTTAACCTGCCCGACAAAAAATAAGATTTATCAGCCTTAAAGCTCAGCGTTCCGTTGTCTTTATTGATACGAAGTCCAACCGGTGAATTTTTTAAATACCAGAAATAATTTTCCGGATTTTTATTGATCTGGAGCTGATAGGAAAGAGAAGAATCAACATGTAATGTGAAATAGGGGTTCAGGTTCACAATTCGCAGAGAAGAGTCAGGATGATAGATTTGTACGGAATCAATGCCCTGCATTACCAATGAATCATTTTGCTGTACTGGAATGGAATCATTGATCTCAGGCCTTAACTGATTTTCCTGTGCAATTACCCATGAATAACTAACACATAAAATGAACGCTAAGTATATCTTTTTCAACATGTTATGATGGTTCTTCTTGTTAAGAGGCGCAAATTAAGAAATAATAGTAAAAAATAACCCCATCGTGGAAACGACGGGGTAAACCAAAACCAACTGCTTATGAGAAAAATTGTTGTGTTTTTTTTATTGAACCGTGATTTGCTTTGCCGGTTCTTTAACTTCCACTTTCTTAGGAAGATCTACTATTAAAACTCCATCTAAATAACTGGCACTGATCTTATCCGTATCTATGTTTTCATTGACGGTGAAAGTGCGTTTGAAGGTTTTATATTCATATTCCTTTCTTATACTTTTAACATTACCTTTACCTTCATCTGCTTTCTTTTCTGCTGAGATTGTCAACAGGTTCTTGTCCAGATCTATTTTTATATCCTCTTTACCGAATCCCGGCGCCACTACTTCCAATTGATAGCCAGTTTCAGATTCTGTGATATTAACCGGAACTGATGGTTTAAAGCTATTCACTGATCCTTCCTGTAAGAAAGACGGAAATCCGTAGAAAAGGTCATCTATCAAATTGTTAAAAGATTTTTGCTGGGGGCGGTTCAATGTTTTGTAAACTGTCATGGTTATTTGTTTTTGATGGAGTAGTTTTCAAACTATATACCATTGGCTATTTTTCCTCCTATTGCATGACAATTGTGCATATTTCGCATTTTTTTACTGACAAAATGTTATATCTTACGCATCATATGGTTCTATAAAGACAGTTTCCTAACTTTGCAACTCAAAAAATTAGTTATGTATCCAGTTGAAATAGTACAACCCATGAAGGAAGAACTTACTGAAAATGGGTTTAAAGAGTTATTGAGTAAAGAAGAAGTTGAAAATCAACTAAACCAGAAAGGAACAACTTTGGTAATGATCAATTCCGTTTGTGGATGTTCTGCCGGTTCTGCACGACCAGGCGTTTTGATGGCAGTTGCCAACGCTCCTAAAAAGCCTGACTATTTAACTACGTCATTTGCAGGATTTGATATTGAAGCTGTACAGACGCTTCGTCAACATATGCTTCCTTATCCACCATCTTCACCGTCTATTGCCCTGTTTAAAGATGGCGAGCTGGTACATTTTATTGAACGTCATCAAATTGAAGGACGTCCTGCGCAGATGATTGCTCATAATCTGATCAGTGCCTTTGAGCAATACTGTAATTGATTTTATAAAAGGAATTGTGAATTAGGTTGGAGTCCAGCGTAATATGCGCATTGAAGATATTTTCATCCAATTTCGCAATTCCTTTTTTTTACCCTTCTGATTACTTTCGGAACCGGGTTTCCAAACACTTCTACCCTTATTTATGTATCCAAATCTTTATTACGCTTTCAAAGACCTTTTTGGCATAGAAGTTCCGGCCTTACGCTTTGTCAATTCTTTTGGTTTTTTTGTAGCCATTGCTTTTTTAGTTGCTGCAGCTTTGCTGGCCCAGGAATTAAAACGTAAAAGCAAATTAGGGGTACTGCAGCCCACTGTTGTTGAGGTTACTGTTGGAGAGCCTGCAAAATGGAGCGACCTGTTCATTAATTTTTTATTAGGGTTCATTTTAGGGTATAAGATCCTGGCCTTGTTTTTTTTAAGTTCTGAGGCTACACAAGATCCGCAGGCGTTTATTTTCTCAAGTATGGGTAGCTGGCCAGCTGGTATTGCGCTGGGGTTATTATTTGCCGGCCTTAAATGGTGGGAGAAAAGAAAAACCCAATTGGTTAAACCTGAGAAGAGGAATGTCCGCATCTGGCCGCAGGACAGGGTGGGGGAGTTTACCATTCTTGCTTTGGTGTTTGGCTTGCTTGGTGCCAAACTCTTTGACATTTTTGAAAATTGGAGTGATTTTTTAGAACATCCAGCAGAGTATATATTTTCAGGAGGTGGATTGACTTTTTACGGTGGACTAATATGCGCCGGCATTGCAATTATTTTATATGCCCGTAAGCATAAAATCCCCGCAGCCCACCTTGCTGATGCCCTGGCTCCATCCTTGATGTTAGCCTATGCTATTGGAAGGATCGGATGTCAGGTTGCCGGTGATGGCGATTGGGGTATTGCCAGTACTGGTCCAAAACCTTTTAGCTGGATGCCTGATTGGATGTGGAGTTATACCTACCCGCATAATGTGAATGAAGTTGGCGTGCCTATTCCAGGTTGCGTTGGCCGGTATTGCCATGAATTACCTGTTGGGCATTTTCCTACTCCTTTTTATGAAACTATAGCATGTACACTGCTATTTGCCTTGCTATGGTCTTTTCGGAAAAAACTCCAGCCAGCCGGTGCTTTATTTGCCTTATACCTCTTTGTAAACGGTTTGGAAAGATTCTTTATTGAAAAAATACGTGTAAACAACAGGTTAGATCTGTTCGGCTTTCATCCAACGCAAGCAGAAGTAATTTCCACAAGTTTAATGCTGGCAGGAGTATTATTATGGTTTTACTTACGCAATAAATATCAGGCCAGCATAAAACAGGTATAGTATGCTTTTTGTACTAATATTTTGAGTAAATGACTATGAATTTTAAAAGATGAGTGTTATTTTTGCAGGATTTAGTAACACTTTAACTAGTCATTCACAACTACCTGCAAACCAAGGATGTCTATTATTAATTCATTTTAAAACAATTAATATTATATTATGAGGCAGCTTAAAATTGCTACTCAGATTACGAACAGGGATTCTCAGGCGGTAGAAAAGTATCTGCAGGAAATATCCAAGATTCCGATGATTACCCCAGAGGAAGAGACTACTTTGGCTCAGCGCATTAAAATGGGTGATCAAAGAGCATTGGATAAGTTAGTGCAAGCTAACCTCCGTTTCGTAGTTTCGGTAGCAAAACAATACCAACACCAGGGTTTATCTTTAAGTGATTTGATTAATGAAGGAAACCTGGGCCTGATCAAAGCTGCTCAGCGTTTTGATGAAACCAAAGGTTTTAAATTCATTTCTTATGCTGTGTGGTGGATCCGTCAGTCCATTCTTCAAGCTTTAGCTGAACAAGGACGTTTGGTTCGTCTGCCCCAAAACAAAATCGGTACCTACAACAAAGCCAATAAAGCTTATATGGCTTTTGAACAGGAACATGAAAGGGAACCCAGTACAGAAGAACTGGCTGATATCCTGGAAATGAGTGAGACCGAGATCAATAACATTTTCCAAAGTAATACCCGTCATACTTCTTTAG
>CBKWHA010000293.1:0-6284 GCA_966674115.1 uncultured Chitinophagaceae bacterium | reverse complement strand
CCGTATAACAAATCATCTTTACTTCATGTCCTTCCTGTTCGCACCAGGTAGCCACAACCTGGGGCATGATACTGGCCAGGTTGGCGTACATGATCTTAGCCCATAGAGTGGTTGTTGGGCCTTTACTAACCAAATCAATAACACCGATTTTTAGCTTCGCCATGGTTACATTATTAGGTGATTCATCTATATCTGATCCACATATTAAAATAGCTAGAAAGAATTATTCTAATGAAGACAAAGAATTTACAGCAGGCTTGATATATTAAATATATTCAATTTTATTGGTTATATAAAATTGAATTGCTTAATATACCAAACCTTTTTTAGGAACATTCATGTTTCCAATTTGAGTCTCAACGTAATCGATGCAGATTTGAGAAAATTATTTTCTGTTTATGGTGAAGTCAATTCAGCCATCATAATTAGAGATAAATTAAATGGGCGGTCCAAGGGTTCTGCTCTTATTGATATGGTAAATGATGTACAGGGAAGACAAGCCATCTTATGTCTTGATAATACGGTCATTGATGGGAAACTGATCTCCGTAAAAAAGATCAGATAAAGTATCAGGGATAACAGGAACTAACAACTTCTAAAACACCAACGTTGCATTGGAATGTGCAATAATTAGCACACAGCTTCCTCTTTAACCTTCCGTATCACAGGTTTTCTATTTACTGCTTTTTTCTTCTTCCTGCCCCACCATATTAAAAATCCGGTTACGGGAAGTGAAGCCGCAAAAAGGCTTGCGAAGAAATAAATGATCTTACTGCCTATACCCAACGCCCTGATACGGCCAGTGTGAAAGTCATAAATACTCCGGCTGACATATTCATACCGGGAGTAGTTTTGATAGGCATCCGTACGCATCTGCTGAATATTATATTGGTCAAACCAAACAGTAGTTTGTTTACGAACAAGCGTATAAGGGTAGCGCATCAACACCCTGATGGGAGCAATACTATCATCAGGCACATTGATAAACACCTGTCTTGCGCCTGGATGTTTTACGGCAGCATAATGATAAGCACTATCCAATGGATTTTCCTTCCTTAATACGGTTGGAACAGATTTCGCTTTTGGTTGCTCCCAAACAGGACTTCCTGTAACCAGGCTTACCAATTGTTTGGCTGAATCAAATACCCAGAAAAGACCGGTTAATGAAATGATCAGTAAAACAAACAATGCATAAAAACCCAGAACACTGTGCAGATCCCAGTTAAGCCGCTTCCAGTTTTTGGTCTTCCATTTAATGGTCACAGCCTGTTTCAAAAAGCGCTTCTGCTTAGGCCACCAGAGTATCAATCCGGAAATACAGAGAATAAAAAAGATAAGCACGTTCCAGCGTACAACCTCCTTGCCTACTTTTTTGCCCATAAAGAGATGAAGGTGGATATCTAGAACCACACTCATAAAATCCCTGTTCAGATTTCGCACACCAATGATCTGCCCCGTGTAAGGATTAACAGAAATCGCTTTTTCTTTTTTGGTAATAAATACAAAAGCCGCGTCTTTCTTTTCAAGAAAACGAATGCTGGTGATCTTTTCCGACGGAAAGGCCTTTTGCACTTCTTCCGTCATTTGGGTTATGGGCAGCCTGCTTTCTTTTTGCTCCTTTACATGGAAATACTTGTATTGAAACACTTCACGCCATTCTTCTTCAAAAACATACAAACAACCGGTAATGGCCACAACAAAAACAACTAGCCCGGTGATTAAACCGAGCCAGCGATGAATAACGAGAAAAGCAGGTTTTATTTTCAAAGCATCAATGGTGTTTAGTGAACCTTTTCAACCGTTAAAAAGTATAACTTATGGTAGTCAGCCAATTGCGGGGAGCACCCGGAAACAAGCGCAGATAATCATATCCGCCTACCCAGTAAGTTTTATTAAGAACGTTGTTCAAATTGAACTGCAACTGTATTCTATTTATTTTATAATACAACGCTGCATTTAATAACTCATACCCAGGAATGGATTGCGCTTTGTTCAGTGTCACATAGCGCTCGGTCACAAAGTTGGCGCCTATTCCTATGCCTAAGCCATTCAATGCCTTGTTGTTAAAGCTGTATTTGGTCCAGATATTTCCCTGGTTTACGGGAGCATTTGGTTTTTGCCTGCCCACAATATCTTGATCTGCTTTACCAGCTTCTTTTAGTTCTGCATTGTTATATGCATAGTTTGCTACAACATTCCAGTTAGGAGCCAACTGTCCTACCACATCCAGTTCAAACCCTTTCGAAATTTCTTTACCAATTTGCACTTTCAAGTCTGGCTGACCAGAAACACCTGCATCGTATAAAGAATTCCGCTGCTCGATCTGGTAAATGGAAGTAGTGATGGACAAACGGCCATTCAACCAATCTGATTTCAAACCGCCCTCTACTATTTTGCTCTCGAGCGGATCGAATGGCCCGCCAGCACCTTGATTTGATTGCACGGCTGCGTCCTGGGGATTATACCCTTGTGCATACAAAGCATAAGCATTGATATGTTTGGTAAGTGAATACACAAGTCCTATGCGGGGTAACAAAGCATCCTGAGACACTTTGTTCTCAGTGTTTTTTGTATAATTTACTTTATCAGTAAAGACCTCATATCGTAGTCCCACGAGCATTTGCAGCTTACCCCAGGTAATCTGATCCTGTACATAAATACCATGTAGTCTGTTGAAATAAGGTGTAGAAGATGCATTGTATACAGGCTTATAGATGTATTTGGTAACATCTTCCATTACATGCACATTCGTGGCCAGGTCATATGTTGGAACGTTCGGCTTGGGCAATACAAGTGTAGTGTCCTTACCATTTACCTGCGTAGTGTATTTATAGGTAACAAACTTTGCAGAGTCAGCCGCCTTGTAGGCGCCGGTTGTACCGTCTTTTTTCAAATAGCCGCTGGCTGTTAATTGTGCTGCACCTACTGGCAACTTGCTTTGCGCATAGTCATAACCCAGTAATAACTTATGTTTCAATTTTCCGGTTGTAAGGTTTTGGGTAAGATAGGCGGTAAGATTATCGCTGAACTCTTTTGATTTACGGTCAAACACCTGGCGCTCTACTAAAAAATTTACAGGATTACCCAACATGTCTTTGGCATAAGTATTGGCGCTTCTATGCTCAAAGAGGTCTTCTGAATAGCTTGTACGCAAATAAGCAAGGTTAAAAGCTGTATTGCTGGTAAAATTATGTGTTAGAGCAGTAGTAATATTATAAGTTTCCTCATTCAGATGATCATTCACGGCATTTAAGGATAAAGAAACGGGAGTAGAATAAAGATCATCGGAAAAAGCAGACTGCCCGCGATCTAAACGGCTATTGGACTTTGTGTAAACAAGATCAAAGTTCAACCTCGTTTTATCATTAGGTAAAAAGGAAACAGAAGGTGCCAGTACAATATTTTTATCAAATTGCAGATCCCGGAACGACTGAGCGTTTTCATAGGCAACATTCATCCGGTAAAGCAAGGTTTTATCTTCATTCATAGGACCTGTGAAATCAGCCAGTGTCCGCACTGTGTTAAAGCTTCCGGTGGTAAAGGATATCGACTTTTTGGGTTGGTCTAATGGTTTTTTTGTTACACGGTTGATAGTACCGCCTGGAGAAGCGTTTCCAAAAAGGGCCGATACCGGACCTTTGATAACTTCCACACGCTCCAAATAATTGGCAGGTGGTTGTTTCCAGAAAGAAGAATTGGCTCGTAAACCGTTCACCAGCATAGTGCTTGCTCCTGCGTACACACGGAAGCCCCTAATAGCGATATCGTTATTAGAGGTAAACTGGTTCACACCACTAAAATTCTTTACCACTTCTCCCACTCTGGAAATAGACTGGTCCAGCATGAGCTCTTTGGTTACATAGCTTATAGATTGTGGTATATCCTTGATAGGGGTTGCCGTTTTCGTACCCGAAAAAGAGTTACTGTTTTTATAGCCATTTTCCTTACGTCCAATGATCTCTACATTCTGCAATTCTTGAACAGATTCTTTGAGAACGAGGTCTATGGTTGTAGTTTCATCTTCTGTTACTGAAACAGATTTTTTCAGGCCTTCAAACCCCACAGCAGTGATTTCAATAGTATGAGTACTAGGAGTGGCTGGTAAAGAAAATGAGCCATTCTGATCTGTAATAGCTGCTGATTTTTTATCCAGATTGACGGAAGCAAAAGCAACAGGTTTGCCGAACTCGTCTTTGACAGTGCCTTTTATAATATTTTGCTGGGCAAAAGAATGAATGGTTACAAGAATGGCAAATAAACAAAGCAGCCTTTTCATCTAAAATCAAAAATTTTTTGCAAATGTCTGCCGAAACATTCTTGTAGAGCTTACGAAAAAAGAAACTGCGTTTACGAGTTAAGGAAATTTTGAAAAATTTATGATAAAAGTCGCTTATTGAATCAACTTGTTAATCGCTGTGCTGAGGAGCCGGTTAAATCGTTCAGGGTAGCATCCGGCAGCTAATAGCAATGCATCATTAAACAAAATGAAAAATTTAATCTTATTGCCACTTGTTTTATCAAATACTAAAAAGTTAAAGCAAATGATGTAATTATTGCTGTATTATACTTCACAAGAGTAATAGTGTCCTTTATGAAGATGGCGTCCTTACTGTTAAAGGTGCGCAATTCTGTCCGCCATAAAAAATTAAGGCCAAATGATCTGTCAACATTTAAAGAAATACCCAGCGTTTTAAAGCCTTTGGGAGTGTCTGTTGCAACAATCACTTCGTTTTCATCATTATAATATTCACCTCTTACAGCAATAGCCCAGTCATTAGCAGGAGTAAACCGCACTATTCCAGCGGCACCATACCAGGTGTTCTTGTCGCTGCTTCCTTTGCTTTTCTGCTGCTGCCCAATATCAAAGCCAATGATTACTCCTAGCTTATCGGTGAATTGGATGGTGCCATAAACAGAGTGAAAAAATCTCCACAGACGTATACTATCAGGCGTATCCGTTCCTAAAAAGGTGCTATAATTCAGGGTTACTCTGTCTAAAGGATGGTACTGCATCTGAGTGCCCCAACTCATCAACGAATTTCCAGGCAACCTTTGAATCCGTTGCCAGCCATTCAGGGCAAGTCCACTCAATAGCCATTTACTATTGTTGGTGATGTAAGTAATTTTTGCACCGCTTTCAAAATAAGGTGAATTTTCAGCCATAATGCTTCTGGTCAATGTCCAGCAGCTTGGAGAATGTGCACTTTCAAAACCTATGTGCGAAGGGAAAATGCCTGCATCAATCCACAGGTTGTTTTTCTTTGAGATTTTTAATCCTACATTGGCTTCAAAAATATTTTGGAGCACGCCTTGTTCAGCGGCATAGTTGGCATTCATATAAGTACCTGTTGCTAAGGCGGCATTAGCCCTTACCCTTTCACCCTTGAAACTGCCTTTAATGTAGACGAGATTAACATTGAATTCATTGTGCCGGTTATGGCTGTATAAGAAAAACGGCCGGCGATGGTCCGATGGTTTGTTGAAGTCATAACTGTAATACACTTCTGCAAAACCACTAAAAACCATAGGATTATTTTGCCCTTTTGTGGTGTCCTGTGTCCATGCTGTAGCGCATAGAACAATTGCTACGCCTGCTATCAGCTGTTTTTTCACCTTTGCTTGTTTAAACTTTCCATTTACTTTATACGCTTCAGCCTTAAATCGGAAACTGGTGTAACCACTAATGGGAACTTTTCTACTACGACATTACTGGCATCTAAGCCAAAGCCCCTCTCTTCTGAAAGGCTAATCTCCTTCAGCCAGAAATACAGCTTCATCACCAGGCGCTCCCAGATGGGCAGGTCGTTGTCCTGGCTGAGGAACTTTTCCATTACAATAAAGGAGAAGTCACCCACAATATTGCTCCGCTCCAGGCTCTCATAGCGGCTGGTGATGTTGACTTCCCTATTGGCTACCAGGTCCTCTACTACTTTTCGGAACATCAGGTTGATGCGAGGCTGTACCCTAAAGCCAAGTTTAAATTCAACTCTAATGATGTCATTGGGAATGATGTGCTCAACCGCATATTCACAGGTATAGGGATCATCCAGGGTGTCTACATGTACAAACCAGTAGATGTCAGCCCGTTTGGGCTTTTTGTTCAGGATGGAGTAAATGATCTTGTGTTCGATCTCTTTGGGGTTGTCGGCACTGGTGAGGTATACCAGGTGGGTGGCATACTTAGGTACCGAGCGGTCGTTGCTCAACTCCTGGATCTTGGGAATGTAGTGTTCCAGGCGCACAAACTCCACATAGCGGTTCTTGATCTTGCGGGCCTTGAACCA
>CBKWHA010000292.1:0-6290 GCA_966674115.1 uncultured Chitinophagaceae bacterium | reverse complement strand
CCAGTTTTTTTCCATGGCCTTCTTGTAAGCCGATATTCATCAGTGCTTCTTTCACTTGCACTGCAGTTTCTGCTATAGAGGTTTTGAGGTTCTCATAATCGCATGTCAGGGATAGGTCAACCGTTTTTTCCATAGTGGTGCCCTGATCATCCAGTACGGCTTTCAACGATTGAGCCATACCTTTGGTATCGCCGATAATACCATGGATCATCAACAAGATGGTGTTGGCGGTCTTTATCTTCTCCTTCAATATGTTTTGATCACTTACATATTTCAGTTCACCACTTTCAAAAACAGGCATGGCAAGTCTTGGATAAGGATTCCGTGTACCAAACCAATCACTCACCACTTTTTGGAAATAGATTTTTATAGATCCTACCAGACTTTTAGCATTGACAACCGATGTGGATGGCGTTTGTTCGGGCAACAGCTCAATACGAATGTTGTTCTGTTCATCTACATAACCCACGGGGAAATAAAGTCCTGTTTCCGGATCTACGCCCAGGGGTATAACAGATGTCGCAGCAGCATCCCTGGCGGAAGGCAAGCGGACGATCAAGGGTTCTTTGGCGGTTACCTGTTCAGCATGCGATACATCCAAAAGTTCGAGCATGTCTATCACAGAACCTGACCGGGCTTCCGGCAGCAGCGGAAACGGTTGCAATGCTGCATTCCGGATTGCCTGGTGGGGTGCAAGCGATTTTGCATTTGCAACCTGACTGGAGCTGCTTAGACTTACCCTGGCTGAAAAGGATGCAGGCGCTTCAATAATAACGCCATGCACATTGATTGCTTTGCCGTCTTCAATTTGTGTGGCTTCTTTTGGCCGCACAATATGCAGGCCTATAGTCTCAGTTTTCCAGTCATTGCTTAAAGTTTCTTCTTCACTGCCCAGGCCTTTGGTTCTTGCAGCTCTAAACAGGTCTTTTGCTACCGGAGCCAGATCTAACCCGTCCTGACTGAACTTGGAAGTGTTGATGCGATAAGTAGAAATAAAAAGCTTCAGGTATTCGGTGATTTCGTTATAACCTTTTTTCAGCAGCTTAGGATCTACCATCAATTTGAGCACATCTTTTTCCACACCTTTTTCAATCATGGTAAGCACCGTAGTCATTCCGGCGGGCAGCCGTACCTCTTTTAGCGAGCTGCCACTAATGGAATAATCGAAGCCCATATACAAGCAACTAAACCATAGGTCTACTTCTGATTTATTGGTAAGCGTTAGCTGTATCGCCGGCTGATACCATTTACCTTCTTTCAATTGGTAGTACAGGTCAACGGGCCTGGTGATGTCATTCACAACTTCAAAGCTGGCAGGATCATAGCTTCCACCTTCCACACAACGTTTGATGCTGATCTCGTAATCCTTGTCTGAAAGTGTAGTAGCAGGGTTATTTACTTCCAACAGGTGCAGCCAGTTGGCCACGGAAGCTATTTTTTCAAGGAAACTAACAGCTTCGGCATCGGAGTTGATAACCACATAGTCAAACACCGGCACATCGCTTCCGGGTAAGGCGATATATACACCCTGATCATTATTGCGGATATAATACTGCGGTTGCAGATCACCGGTAATTTCTACATAATCAGGATGTAGTTTTTGATAAGCGCCCTGCAGCCTTTCTTTTGCATCACTTTTGAGGTCAGTGGCAAATGACACTTTTACTTTTTGAGCAGGTTCTACATACAGCTTCGCTCCATACTCCTTATCCTTTGCGCCAAGCTGTGGCTTGCTTAATAAAACCGAAAAGTCGGCAGCATACTGATCAATGATCTTTGTTTCACAAACGCCTTCGATCACTACGACATCGCCAACCGATGCTCCGTGAATGACGCCTGCCGCAATGCACCATCCTGCTTTATGATCCCAGTATACTTTATAGAGCGGTATTGTAGTATCTACATCAGTCAATAAAAAATACTTTTTCCCTTCCCCTTCATTGAGCCCTCCATTGAGGTTTAACACCGGGTTTTGTGCTCTTACCAAATTATTGACCTGGATGGTAGCACTCGAAACCAACTTTTGGTAACTAATCAGTCCGCGATTATTGTACAGTGTCTTCAATAAAGAATAGGTAAAAGCGCCGTGCTGTACGCCGTCGATCATGAGCTCTTTGGCCGTTTGATTTTCCTGCGATGCGGCCAGATGAATGTGTTTGCCCTGTTGCACGGTTACCTTTCTTTTGCCTTGCGCTGCATCTATGCGATAAGCAGGTTGGCCATTGACAGTTTCTCCAAAACCGAGGTAGCTTTCAATACTTTTGGGCGTAAAATCGGCTACAAAGCTTCTTTCCTTCCATTTGTTTTCGCGCAAGGCTTTTGTGATGGTTCCGGAATGGCAGCAGTCCGTAATGGCAATAAATTGTACGCCGGGTTTATTTTCCAGTGCCTTGCTGATCAGAAAGCCAACTTCCTTGTTCATCAGGTCACGGCCGCCCTGAAGGCGACTATCTATACAAACAAATGATTCCAGGTAACCATCTCTTTCCGTCCAAAATTCTTCCGGCGCTTTGGAAAACGAACCATGCCCGCTATAATAAAACAGGCAAACATCACCGTCTTTCGCCTCATTGAAAAAGCTAAAGCCTTTAATGATGTTTTCCCTGGCAGGCTTTATGGCCTCTTCATCCGTAATGCGATTGACGCGCAGATGAAAAGTGGATTGAGCATCATACATTTTTTTCAGATACGCTTCTACTGCTTTTACATCGTTGATACAGCCGCTTAGCGGATGGGAAGGATAGGCGTTGATACCTATGAGCAGTGCATGAATCGTGGGCATAGTCCGTTTATTAAGGCTTATTTATTGATCAGTTATTTTGTTACTTCCACTTCCTTTTCCATTTCCAATTCACCGGCATCAAAATCCTGATAAGTGAACATCTCTTCATGCAATTCTTTCACATCTTCACCCCTGGTGCTCAAATGCGGTTTGCCGAATAAAGGATGACGCATGCCCATTACGCGGTACAATGGTGTAATACCATGTTGCGCAATCACCTTTAAGCTACTACCTTTTTCTTTGGCCACCATTAGACCCAGCGAAGCATCTGTCAGCTTCAGGTTGGGCGCACCTGCATTGGCACTTGCCTTCAATTCAATTTTATTATTACTGCTGTTGGAGATGATGATGGTAGCTGTAACTGCTTCCAGTAGTTGTGTGATGATGACCCAGTCTTTAGGCCATTGATTGTTCTTATAACGGCTCAGGATTTCCTTTTCCAGTGCTGCCATGTTGACGACCTGATGGGTGTAGGTATCCTTCACCTGGAAAACCACAGCATTCTCTCCATGAAAATCGAGCACAAATCCGGCTTCTGCCTCTGTCAATACACTTCCGGCCACCGGTGATTGCCCTGCCAGTTTTATATCAATATCCACTGTTTGGTGCGAGGTAAAGTCCATCTCTCCGGGGGTCAGGTCTTTCAACATCTTTGGTGTGAGTCCTTCTTGTTCCAGGGTGGACACCACATCAAGAATTCCATTGGTCAACCGTCCGATCATGCCCAGTTCCAGGGGCTTGTTGGGTTCCCAATTGGCACGGTAGCCAGCATTGGTTGAAATGTGGTTCAGGTAAAATTTGTAGGGTGTTGCCATATGGTTGGTTTTAATGGTTATATAATTGTCTGTTGTAAGTCCTTGTCGTTGATCAGAATAAATGCAGGTTGCTCGCATTCTATGGCATCAGGGAAATTTTTGCCGCGGAGTAACACATGCATCAAGATATTTTTAGAGTGTTTAATGGCGTAGTTCATTTTAAGAAAATGCAATTGCAGATGCATTATTGATAATTACCCAGGCTTATAACTTTGCAAACTTTTAGGCATCAGAAGGTAGCGGCAAAAGAGTATTATTCATAAAAGAAACCTTCTTTTATGAACAGCGGTGTCTTTAAAAGGATGTTGATGTGTTCCAGAGGGAAACGGAAACAAAATGTACAGAAGTGCTCCTTAAATATAGATATTTATTTTTAATATACAAAGAAAACATATATTTTTTTGGAAACTTTTAATCACCAGTTTTTTGCTTACTGTTATATTTTACTCAATTACGTTTATTGCGTTATGTTATACTTGTGCTTGAATAGTTGAATAGGATGTTTTAATCTACTCTGAACAAAGACCATTTACAGAAAATACCATCCTATACCGTATTTTACCGATTGCGTACATCCCCGTTAGTTTGTAATTTACACCGTCCACTCTTTGAATAAATAAACCAACTAACCATCTATTATCCAACAATATCCGTACTATTTCAAAAACATTCAACAACAATGCAATTACCTTAACCTATACCAATGAAAGAAAATAAAAGAATTGGCCTTGCCTTATCAGGCGGTGGTTACCGGGCG
The DNA here is from genome assembly GCA_966674115.1 of uncultured Chitinophagaceae bacterium. Lineage (GTDB taxonomy): Bacteria > Bacteroidota > Bacteroidia > Chitinophagales > Chitinophagaceae > Flavisolibacter. The sequence goes on along the minus strand of CBKWHA010000292.1, from coordinate 1,936 downwards.
TCAGCTTTTCACCTGGGCACGCTTAAGAAATTACACGAAATGAACATACTGGACAAAGTTGATGTGCTTTCCACCATCTCTGGCGGCTCTATTACCGGAGCTGCCTATGGCCTGCACAAAGAAGATTATCCTTCTTTTCATCAGAATATGGTAGAACGGATCGCTACCAGCAACGTCATCAAACAAGTACTACGCTCACCCTCATTTTTTCGGTTAGCCCTGTTTGTTCTATTGTTCTTAGGCACAGCCATCTGGTTGACCTTTACACCCTGGGCACCGGCCTCTTTTTTGGTATTAGCATTGATGATTTTTCTGCTGCTGAAATACCAGTTCTATATCTTCCCTGCCAGTAAAGAAGTTGAAAAGGCCTACAACAAATTCTTTTACCACCACAAAACCTTAAGCGATCTAAAACAAACCCCTCTGCTGGCCATTGGTACCAGCAACTTGCAAACCGGCAGACCCTTCACTTTTTCACAACGCAAAATGTCCGATACCACCTATGCCCACTACAAACCGCCCATTCGTTTTGAACATGAACTATTTCCCATTGCCAGGGCGGTAATGGCCTCCTCCTGCGTGCCCTTTGCCTTTACGCCTGTTACCATTGACAAAGTTTATTTCGAGAACGAGCAAGATGCAGACCGCATCAATGCACAGTTGGTAGACGGCGGCGTGTACGATAACCAGGGCATTCAAAAAATAACCCAGCACAAAAGCAGCTATGAGTGTGATGCTATCATTACTTCTGACGCTGGCGGAGGGTTGTCGCCCGAAATATTTTTCCACAACACAGTAGCACTCTTAATGCGCACAGTCGACCTGTTTATGCACCGCATCAAAACCATGCAGATGGTGGAGCATGTTTACCAGAATGTAATTGAAAAGAACAAACCCATTGCCTATTTCTCCCTGGGCTGGGATATCAAAAGGCTGATACCAGGCTTTATCAACAACATGGAGAAAGGCCTGGTATTGCCTTCGGTTATGGCTGCGCACCAGTTGAAACAGGAATGGATCGACCAGCCGGACGCTTACGGAAAAGAGATCCAGCAACACCTCGAACAGCGCACCGGCTACCAGGCAGTACTGGCTCGTGATCTCACAGAAGAAGAAGGGCGGCTGGCCAAAAGTACCGGCACCAATCTCACACCGCTTTCAAAAAAACGTATCGATTGTTTGATTCGCCATGCAGAAAACCTCACGGAACTACAAGTGAAATTATATTGTCCATCGATTGTAAATTGAGCACCTATATGCCCACTACCCTCCCAAATTATAACAAACCTAGCTTCAGAAAACTGCGTGGTTACGCTTTCGACCCGATTACTTCCCTCGACCAGGATACGGCCGATATCAACCAGATCATTTACAAGATACCTTGGGAAGAAAACCTGTTACCGGGTCCTGAAGGCGAGTACATCAAAGTCATTGATCGCGATCCGGGCAGCAATGCTCTGTACACTCCCGTAGATCTCAACGATCCTGTGGTCCTTGCTGCAGAAGGCTTAAGCCCCAGTGAAACCAACCCGCAGTTTCATCAGCAGATGGTGTATGCTGTAATGATGACGACCATTAAAAACTTTGAAAAGGCGCTGGGCAGTAAAGTAATGTGGGCCCCTATCCTGCGGTATAATGGAAAAAAATTCAAAACAGAATTTGTGAGGCGTCTCTTTGTTTATCCGCATGCAGTTAGGGATCAGAACGCCTACTACAGTCCCGACCGCAAAGCTGTGTTGTTTGGCTATTACAACGCAACGCCCTCTGATGGAGGCCTCTTTTTACCGGGCGGTATCGTTTATTCCTGCCTGTCACACGACATCATTGCCCACGAAACTACGCATGCACTGATCGATGGGATGTTTCCTCAATTTATGGAAACTACACACCCTGATGTAGGTGGGTTTCACGAAGGCTTTTCAGATATTGTAGCCTT
>CBKWHA010000291.1:0-6315 GCA_966674115.1 uncultured Chitinophagaceae bacterium | reverse complement strand
ACACCCTGCAGGCCAATACCAAAATGATGAATGCCCTCATTATCTAATGAGAGATTATAAGCTGTGCTTAAGCCAATTGAATTTGTTTGCAAAGCTCCTCCAGATGATTGATCACTCAGAAGAGAAACGCCTATGCCTAATTTGTTTCCCTCAGCCAAACGTTCTTTCAGTGGACTAAAATCAGCCGATAAAGAGCCGGTTATATAAGGGCTTCCGCCTTGTAACGACTGAGACCGGAAATTGGCTGAAATCCTGTAAGGACAGTCAATATAACCGGTAAATGCCGGATTGTTCAAAAGTGGCGTAGTATAAAATTGCGAAAAATGATACGACTGTGCTTTTGTTAATATCGTAGTCGTCAGCAATAAACTGACAATAAATATTCTTGCATTCATGATTTATTCTTTTACCGGACCAATAAAGCTTTACCTGCTGCTTTGATGGGCTTACCTTCCCTACTTGTTCCCTCAAAACCCCATGTGTAGGTTTCCACAGGTTGCATTACTCCTTTATAAGTGCCATCCCAGCCCTCATTCATTAATTTTGTTTCAAAAAGAAGTTGCCCCCACCGGTTAAATACCCTGAAGTATTTTATGGAAACAACATTAACAAGAATTGGACGCAGAACATCATTGGCTCCATTTCTGTCTGGCGTAAAGGCTTTGGGAACAAATACTGCTGAATGATTGTCTATACTCAATTTAAGGGTATCAACTGTTATACAGCCTGAAGCAGACGTAATCCGGATTATGTATTCTTGCTCCGCAGAAGCGCTGACAACTGGCGTTCTGGAATTCGGATTATCCAAATCCGTAGGAGGAGTCCACAAATAGTGCTTGCCAATATTACGGGCACTAAGTTGCTGTGGCTTATACAGAAATACCTCAACTGGCGAGTACTTTATACCCGCAATCGGCTTTTCTATGGAAATTGTTTTCACAATGGTATCCGCAGCAGATGGGCACTTAACAGAAGTCGCTACCAGACGCACACTGAAAATCCCATCTACATTGTAAGTATGAACAGGAGATTTTTCTGTTGATGTGGTATTATCTCCAAATTGCCAAAACCACTGAATGTCTCCATCATTAAGGGCAGAATTGTTGATAAACTGTACAGGCAGGTCTTTACAGTACGTACCAAAGCTAAAGTTGGGCGCTGGTATTTCTGTTACGTTCAATGTAACAGTATTCGCTGCTTTGTTTTGGCATCCGGCGGCTGAGATCACATCAACGTTATAGTTACCAGGATTTGTTGCGTTATATGATGCATTAGTCGCACCGCTTATAGCTATCCCATTCAGATACCACTGATAGGAAGAACCTCCGGAAATAGCAAGGGTTGTACCGCTTCCAGGACAGATAACCAAAGAAGTAGAAGTAATCGTATCAACCGGAGTAAAACGGGTAACTGTAATTGTTTCGGAAAAGGAAGAAAAACATCCATCCTCAGACACTTTTACCGTGTAAGTTCCTGGAGCTGATGCAGTATAGTTAGTATTTGTTGCTCCATTTATCAACGTATCATTTCTATACCATTGATTACCCGTAGCAAAAGAAGACGATAAGCGCACATCGTTTCCCTGGCATAACTCTGTTACCCCGGATGCGGTAATACGCGGTTTAGCTGGAACTGCTTTTACAACAACGGTAACAGCTGCAGAAGGAACAGAACAACTGCTGCTTTCTTTAACTGTATAAGTTCCACTTTCCGTTGCCTTGAAGGATGGCTTTGTCGCACCTGCAATTATTTGCCCATTTTTATACCATTGGTAAGCACTAGAGAAAGAAGATGTAAGTAAAACGCTTTCACCCGTACAAAAAGTAGTAGACCCGGACACAGTTATCGTTGGTGCCGCAGATGTAGGATTGACTTTTACCAATAAAGTGTCTGACATTGCAGAACATCCATTCTGACTTACCATTAGTTTATAGCTTCCGTTTTTATCTGCTTTGAATGTCTGCAAACTAGCACCATTAACGAGAGTGTCGTTACGATACCATTGAAGTATTCCGGATGCTGTAGTAGAAAGTATTACACTATCCCCCTCACAAAATTGAGTCGGACCCGAAGTCTTCACAGTGGGCTTAGCTGGCATTGGATTTACAGTAATAAGTGTCATTAAAGTTCCGCCCAAACAACCCTCTACGCTAGTTTGCACCATCAATCTGTTCATTCCCGCTTGCTGCCATTGCACCCATGCACTGTCACCCTTTGTTTTCAGGGAACCCCCAGTTACGGACCAGATGTATGTAATTCCACTCTCCCGTTTCACTGTGTAGAGTTGCTCTACAGTACATGTATTGCCTTGACCGCTTATAGAATCTGGTTCTCGTGGATTTACACAAAAGGTTTTTGTAACTGGGGCAGCAGGCTCGTAAAAATTATTGCCTTCTTGTTCTGCACGAATGGTCACTTTACCAGCCCCTGTAAGGGTCACCCTGTTACCGCTTACAGTTGCTTTGCCAGAAACAACGGTATATTTTATGGGAAGCCCTGCCGAAGAGTTTAAAGCTAAATTGAATGGAGGGTCACCAATGGTTTTTGCTGGTATCGTATCGAGTTGGATATTATTAATACCCTTAGCAACCACTAGCGTTTTTTCTGTATTGGTTACAATAGGCAGGTTGTAGTCAAAATAAATAGAAGCACTGTTTTTTATAGTATCGCCTACAGCAATGTTACTTCCTGGCTTAATTCGGTAGGTTAAATAGCCATGACTTGCAGGTTCATTCACTGCACTATGGGGCAATAATATGTCAGAGAATTTCCAGGCAAGTTTATTACCATTTGTTATACTAATGCTGTAAGGATGACTATTTGCCACCATTTCCAGCGTATTCCAGTCCAGCTTTGTATCCAGTGTGTCTCTAATCACTACAGTGAAGGCAGTATCCGTGCCTGTGTTTTGGAAGCGAATGGTGTAGTTTAGATACTTGCCGTTAATTTCCTCACGAGTAACCCTGCCTGCATGGTTTTCATATTTGTCATTAGGGTCATAGGAGCCAATTACCCGTTGCTTTAAGTAAGCAGTATCATCGTTTGGAGTTTCATCTCCAGCCACAGGAGTAATGATGGCAATTGAAGTTAAGGTATCATTTATAGTAACGACCGGAGGTGGTTGTACTCTAAACTGAATTGTAATAGAAGCCGTATCTCCAGGATTAAGATTGGAGTAAGCCCATTTTAATGTGTCACCGCTTGAAACAGTAATAGCAGGAGAGGAAGAAAGAAAAACCAACCGGGTGTCACGTTTCACTATAATCGTACCATTGCTGACAGAGGTCGTACCAACATTTTTATAGCAAACCTTATAAGTGGTAGTAAATCCAGGCCTTGCCACATTTAATGGAACAATATCAACAGAAAGGTCTTTTTTTCCCGCAACAGGCTGCAAGGCAAATCCTATTGAATCCGTTAAGAAGTAAGAAGTAAAAGTGCTGTTTATTGATGCAGGTAAAACGGTATAATAGGGAGAATTTAAGCGAATAGAAGTAGTATAAGCACCTGTATCCGCCTCTATCTTAAACTGTCCATTTTTTATAATGGAAGAGCGTGCAAAATTGCTTTTAGATGAAGTAACAAGAAGATTGTCTGCCCATTTTTCGTTGACATCCTTTATGCCATTGCTGTTTCTATCATAATACACAGCTCCTTTAATGGTATTTATGGGTCCTAATTTTATCAACCATGTATCACTCCCACCTTTTGTGCTATCTATATCACCGCTATTTGAATTCGTCTGGCCTACTAATATAAAATTTTGCGCATCAATCCTTTGCAAATCATGCAGTATATCGTTATTGTATCCTCCTAATGTTCTTTGCCATTGCAACACACCGTTTTTATCAATATTCACAAACCAGGCATCAGATTGACCGCCATATGCGGTATCTGTCCGTTGATGAAATCCTTGAACATCACCGTTAGAGGAGTTCGTTGTAATAGAAAGATAGTATGTGTTGGAAAAGGAATCTGGAATTAATTTATTTAGTGATTCCCCTCCAGATCCACCATAACATCTTGCCCAAAGAATGTTTCCTGTATTAGTCAATTTAACCAACAACACATCTGTTGAAAAAGAATGATTGCTTATTGCATCCCAATCTTTGGAAGAGGTTTCTGAAGCCATCATAAAACTTCCATCTGCATCCGCAATAATATCTTTTGGAACTTCTGTATTTGTACCACCAATACATTTCTGCCAGATTATTGACCCATTCGAATAATTTAATTTCAGTATCCAAACATCGGTAAAAGTGCTTGAATGCAATCCGGTTACATCGCCATCGTTAGAAAATGTGTTTGCAAGTACAACTATTTCCCCATCCTTACCTATTACGGCTTTGAATCCTGTATCATGATTAGAGCCTCCATATGTCTTTTGCCAAATGACTGTTCCATTTGCACTGAGTCTAACCACCCAAACATCATTATTTCCATGACTACCTATTACATCTCCGTCGTTTGAGTCAGAAGATCCAATCATCAAGAAACTGCCATCAGCCAATGATTTAATAAAACGCGGCCTTTCTATACCCAAACCACCTAGACATTTTTGCCAAATCATTGTACCATCCTGTCCAATACGCACCACCCAAATGTCCTCTCCACCGTGGTTTCCAGACACATTTCCATCGTTAGAACGTGTATAACCTGCCAGTATATAGGAATTATCCCCTAATACATCTATAGATCTAAATTCTTCAGCTTGCGTACCCCCGAAACTTCTTTCCCAGAGAATGTTACCGTTTTTATCAATCTTGGCCAGCCATATATCATTCAAACCATGATTCCCGGACACATCACCGTTTACGGAATTGCTGATTGCTACAATCAATGCACTTCCATCATTATGATAAATAACTTTACGGAACCCCTCTGTACCTGATCCGCCTAAACATTTCTTCCATTCAATAGCTCCATCTTTATTTGTTTTGAAAATCCAGAGGTCTTTTTCACCATGGTTACCTTGCACATCTTTATTTTGTGAGTACACTTCACTTGTAACCAAAAATCCACCATCGATGGTGTTCTGAACGTCGTATCCGTAATCCTCAGAACTACCTCCAATAGCCCTTGACCAATTTACACCAGGTGTTTGCGCAAACGAATGAAAGAAAATTCCAACAAAAAGAAAGAAAAGGTATAGATGTTTCATGCAGTCAGTTTGGTTATGACGTACGCAAGATAAAAATATTATTTCTAATGTTTACTCTTACTTATTCAGTATGAAGTTGCAAGAAGTTAATGCCCCTTTGGCACAAGTATGCCCCCTGGCCATGAACCCTTGGCGTACTGGTGCCTAGGTATGTGCTCCAGTGTGCTCGTTTCAATAATACTTCAGACTTTTGCTCTGTCAATTTGCCGCTAATATACTTCTCTCCAAAACGGTCCTAGTCTCAAAAGAGTATCAGGCCTTTGTGAGAGAGTAACTGACATAGTAGATGGTACTTTATTCGTCCTGTATTGGCGCTTTATGACACTCTGGGCAATATAGCTAAATCGGGAAGTAAAACTTGAAAGTTTAGTTTGTTCTTTCAGGTTATTAACCAGAAAAGTTGTATATAATTTTTTTACTTATACACTTGCAGCTATGCTATAGTCGGCATAACTGGAACCTCCATTTTGCCCTAAATGGCACGAAATGGCAAAAAGTATATTTAGCCAGGAAGAGGATAGAGACATGTTGAATCATCGTTGAAATGCCAAGTCAAAAACCTAATAATTTGCAGCAATAGGCTGTCAATTATTAAAACAAACACAGTTAAAACTAACGTATTGAGGATCTATATAAGATGGAAAAAGACTCTATGAGCTTAATATACCCATTCAGTCGCAACAGTTTTGGTGATGTCTATACATTCCAAAGCATTGGTAGGAAGGTGATAGATAAGCTGGTTACATTCAAACAGGTGAGGCCAGATTATTACCGTGTTGACCTGCTGGATCTTGATGAGCATGGAGATCCTTTGCCTGATACCCACGTTTCCAATAATGGAGACAGGGACAAGGTATTATACACCGCTTTCAATATAATTGAGCATTTTTTGAGCGTTAACATTGGTGCTGTAATATTTATTGCAGGTAGTGATAACAGAAGAATGCATTATTACACGAAATTGTTATATAAAGACCTACAGGAGAACAAAAGGTTTGAAGCATCAGGCATTAGGGCTGATAATGATGTTATCGAACATATAAACCCCAAAGTAGAATATAACGCACTCTTGGTCGCACGCCGATAATGGTGTAATTTCACAGTATGAAAGTGACAGTAAAAGGGAATAAAGTGGGGGCCAGGAGGCGCAAACC
>CBKWHA010000290.1:0-6359 GCA_966674115.1 uncultured Chitinophagaceae bacterium | reverse complement strand
TGAACTTAATGTGTTAGGTGCCGTTCATTACCGGTGTGATGCGCATTTGTATCCTAATAAACTGATGCTGCAATTACTTGCCGATCTTAAAAAGTCAGGTGTTGAGTTGCAAACCAACTGCACCGTGCAAAAAATGGTTATTGCAGGAAAAAAGATCCAGAAAATATACACAACCCAGGGTGAGCTGGAAGGAGATGTTGTGGTAATGACTGGTGGAGCCTGGTTACCACAATTAACGAAGATGGCAGGCATTACGATTCCTTTGATGCCTGGTAAGGGTTATTCGTTTACCTATGATCAGCCACAACAAAAACTGAATATTCCGGCTATACTATGCGAGGCACGAGTAGCAATTACCCCGATGGACGGGCACATGCGCTATGGTGGTACAATGGAGATCGTACCTGTAAACAATCAAGTGAACTTGAACAGGGTAGAAGGGATTGTACAGTCGATTCCCCATTATTTTCCTGGTCTTCAACTGAAGATGCCTGAAAAGAAGGACATCTGGTATGGTTTCCGCCCTTGTTCGCCGGATGGATTGCCTTATTTAGGTAGGTCTCAAAAAGTGGATAATTTATTGGTTGCAGGAGGGCATGCCATGATGGGATTAAGCCTGGGGCCAGCCAGTGGTAAAATCATAGCAGATCTAGCCAATGGTCTAAAAACCGAAGTGGCTATTGATGCATTCCACCCAGAGCGATTTTCCTAATAGGAATAATACCAATTTAAATTGAGTAGTATGGTATTGTATCTTTTGAAAGCATCGCTTATCAGGGGTTTATTACTTCGTACCTCTAACCTCGTACTTCTAACTTGGTATAAATATATATACATGAGAAAGTCTGCACTCCATAAAGCATATGGTAGTTTACTTCTATTGATAACAGGTCTTACAAGCTTTTCGCAAGTAAATGATTCATTTGTTCCCTGCCAGGAAATGCCAGACCTGATACAAAATTACCAGTCAGATTATCAAGCGCTTAGGCGCTTTTATTTTGTGCAGAATTCACCAGAAAGAAGAGCGCGTTTTGAAAAACTGTACACTACATACCTTAATAAAATGAGCAGCGTCAACTTTAACAACCTTTCGCAGGAATGTAAAGTTGATTATTTACTTTTTAAGAGAGACCTTAATGAAGGAGTTAGACTGGCTACTAAGGAAGCATTAGAACTGGATCAGATAAAAGCATGGTTTCCGTTTGTTTCCACCATATATGATTTAGAAAAATCAAGAAGGAGGGGAGCGTCCCAGGATGCACAAAAGATAGCGTCAGATTTTAATGACATAAAAAATAGCATCAATAAACTTCAGCTCAAGCTAAAGGAGGAAAGGAATCTTAGTGTTACATCTATCAGACGAGCCAAAGAAACTATAGAAGGCTTAAAAGATGCGTTGAAAAGCACCTTTGATTTTTATAATGGCTATGACCCCTTGTTTACCTGGTGGGTGCCCAAACCTTACCAGCAATTGGATAGTGCACTAACAAATTATGCAGAAGCATTTGCAGAAAAGACCAAAGAAGATAATTTACAACAAGACAAAAGTGGTATTGTTGGTCAGCCAATTGGCAAAGATGAAATAGTCAAGCAACTTGCTTATGAATATATTCCTTATTCACCCGAAGAATTAATTGACATTGCAAATAAAGAGTTTGCCTGGTGCGATCAGGAAATGCTGAAAGCATCCAGGGAAATGGGTTTTGGTGATAATTGGAAGGCCGCAATGGAGAAAGTAAAGAATTCTTATGTGCCACCAGGTGAACAACCCAGGCTTATTCTGAGGCTTTATAACGAATCTATTGACTTTCTAAAAAGCAAGAATTTAATTACCATTCCCCCTTTGGCTGAAGAAACCTGGGGCATGATCATGATGACACCCAAACGGCAATTGATCAATCCTTTTTTCACTGGGGGAGATGAGATCAGTATTTCTTATCCAACCAACACAATGGAGGAGCATGACCGCCTGATGAGTATGCGGGGGAATAATCCGCATTTTTCCCGTGCAACCGTACACCATGAGTTGATTGCTGGACATAGTCTTGCCATGTTTATGAACAGAAGGCACCGGACCTACCGGAATTTTGAAACGCCTTTTTGGGGTGAGGGTTGGCCGCTCTATTGGGAACTTTTATTATGGGATTTAAAATTCCCACAATCTCCTGAAGATAAAATAGGTATGTTATTCTGGCGGATGCACCGTTGCGCAAGGATCATCTTTTCACTAAATTACCATTTGGGTAAATGGACGCCGCAACAGAGTATTGACTTCCTGGTAGACAGGGTAGGGCATGAAAGGGCAAATGCAGAGGGCGAAGTACGGAGGTCATTTGTAGGCGGTTATAGTCCTCTGTACCAGGTAGCTTATTTGATAGGTGGCTTGCAGTTTTATGCTTTAAAGAAAGAATTGGTAGACAGTGGTAAAATGACATTTAAGCAGTTTCATGACGCGGTCATGCATTTGAATGGAATGCCTGTGGAAATGGTAAGGGCAATATTGATCAATCAACCTTTGGATCAACATTTTCAAGCAAAGTGGCGGTTCTATAAGAACAAGATTTGAGAAACAGTTCGACCAGTTTAACCTAACAAAAGAGTTGGTTAAACTGGTCGAACTGTTTTTGAAACTTATTGAAAGTATTCTAATTATCTGTAGATGCTTTCATTCGTAGTAGCAGTTGTAAGTGCGGTAACATCCCCTTTCGCCATTCTCACACCATAAACTGGTCCGGCTGAATTATTTTTCTTTGGAACGAACTTTACAATAACAAGCTGCTTGTTTTTTGTCAATTCCAGCGGAATGGCATAAGGAATATCGTAGAACTTGCTGGTTTTGAACTTGTTCAGGTCTTCAGTTGCAATCTTTACATTATCCACCAGAATATCAAAATTTCTTCCTCTGTTGTCCATACCCCAATAAGTACAGATCAACATGTTTACAGAGTCCGGAGCGACTTTCATAGTAAAATAAAATGATCCGCCATCATGAGCTATTCTCCATTTCCTGTTATGGTCATCGCCAGTCATGGTATTTTCACCAGTTAGGTTATGATCTCTCTCCGGTTGCATTTCGCCTATCCGCAAAATATCTACTGTACGGTTTTCCAGCTCTTTCTGCTTTCTTTTTTCCTCTTCATAAACCTTTTGTTGTACCGACCATTCCTGTGGTGTAAATACATCCCAATACACACTGTAATGTTCATCAGCCGTTTGATTGAATGGGATCAATTTTATGTCCTTGGGAGTACCTGTTTTTACAGTTTGAAAAGCCAGTGTGGTATTGTCAACCGGTTTGATCCATTTATTAGGATCCTGTTCTGATGAAACCAGGACAGGAACTTCATGAGGTTCCGGTTCTTTATTTCCCAATACGCCGGCTAATAGCACTGGTCCATAGAATATTGCCCTGCGGTTCTTATTGTCCGGCATAGATTCTGTATAAAAATCAGTTGGCATCGTCAGTTCAATTTGATCACCGGTTTTCCATTTGCGATTGAGCACAAGGTAACCTTGTTCATCAGGCTTCATAGTTACTTGTTCAGCATCATTCACTTTTACCTGCACAATATTAGCCCAATGAGGTTTACGTATACGTAGAGCAAAAGATGCAGGTTTGGCTGCTGTAATCGTAAATGTGGTCACATCTTTAGCAGGTAATTGGCTTTCCTGTTTAACCGTGATGCCTTTTTCTTTCCAGTTTAGAACAGAAGGAATAAAAAGGTTGACATACAGACTGCCGTCCTTTCCACGATAATAAATGTTTTCACCATATTTTACATGGTTTTCCATGCCTGTGCCTACACAACAAGTGAAGGAGTGAAATTCATTACTATATTCTTTTTTACCTCCCATTCTTAAAGAAACAAAATAGGTGACCATGCCTGTATGATGGTTTTGTGAAGCCAAAATGTGGTTGTACAGACCTTTTTCATAATAATCCATCAAATGAGCAGAAGGTTCAATTGTAAACAACTGACGCGTTAACTTCAACATGTTGTAAGTATTACATGTTTCAGTAGTGTTGTCAGTTAGTTTTTCATTGAGTTTACGAGGTTCACCCAAATACTCATAGTTACTGTTGCCTCCGGTAGCATATGAATAGTTGTTTACAATGGTTTCCCAGAAAAAGTCGGCTATGTCGAGATCTTTTTGGTCACCGGTTAACTGGTAACGACGGGCAGTTCCAATTACTTTAGGTATTTGGGTATTGGAGTGTTTCCCTGGTAATATATCTTTTTTCAATGCCAATGAATCGAGGATGCGCCTATCGTGAAAGCGATAAGAAAGATCAAGGTATTTTTTATTGCCTGTTAGCGCATATGTATTTACCAGGGCATCATTCATTCCTCCATATTCTGTTACCAGCATTTGCTGGATCAGGGAATCGCTCAGGTTTTTTGTAACATGATCTGTCCAGTCAGCTATGCCATTATTTATTTGCAATGCCTTTGGATTATTGGTATATAGATAAGCATCCAATAAGCCACTCATGATTTTATGCACTGTGTACCAAGGTGACCAGGCACCGTTGAGGTCGAAGCCTCTGGAACGAATGTTCCCTTTTGCCACTTCTGTCCACATACTATCTTCGTTTGGAATAGCGCCTACATAACCAGTCTTTCTTGCTAGCTGGCATTCATACAGTTCGTCGACAATATAATTGGAACGTTTTAAGAATTCCTGGTCACCGGTAGAAGTGTAATGCAAAGCCAATGCAGATAAGTAATGTCCTAAACTGTGACCGGCCAAACCGCTGGATTCCCAGCCACCATAGCGTTTACCTTTTGGTTTTAATCCTGCATGCGAACGAAAGTCTGACAGTAATCTATCAGGTTCAATTTTAAGTAAGTATCTAACGTCAGCCTCCATGGCTTCTGTAAATGGACTAGGCAAGAGTTTTACATCAATTAAATTAAAGGCATATGCCTTTAGGTCAACCTTAGATTTTACTTTGATTTTTTTATCATTCCATTCCGGGACATATGATTGCGTATATGCTGCTGTAGTTAACAGTGAGGAGCAGCTTAAAGCAATGCCAAGTAAAGGATTCAACTTCTTCATTTGGTTTATGTATTGGTTATTGATTCCATTATGATCATCCATGTAAAAATACAAAGCTGTCAAAGCTTGAACTATTCAATTCTTCACCTATTGTATTCATATTTTACTGTTTATTCGATTTAAACGGTTTGGTTAAAATTTGTAAATAATGAGATAAAATTAAGAGCGGCGTTCAGGCAATATGTAAATAATTTTAGTCACTGATAAATTCTTCATTTGATTTTCAGGTAAACGATTGCTATTGAAACAAGAGAACAAACAATCATGCACTTCAGTAGTGTGCATGTGCCCATCATCTAACAAATGCTCACCGCCATTGAATATCACAAATTTGATCTTATGAGCAGATAATAATATCTCGAACGCTTTTTATGCTGTTAAAAGTCAGAAAGTTATAAGTATCTCATTATTTCAAACAATTCAATGTATGACGAATACAATAACATCCACCAGTTATTTGCGTTGGCAACAGGTTTTGTTGCTACTGCTTTTCAGTTCGGTAGCTTTTTCTCAGGCTACAGTAAAAGGGACAGTGCATAATAAGGAAAACGCTCCGTTGTATGGTGCCTCAGTACAAGTAAAAGGAACCAGTACAACTGCTATTACAGATGCACAGGGAAATTTTATGATCCAGGCTGATCCGGCTACTGCTACTTTGATCGTTTCCAACGTTGGTTTTACTACACAGGAGCTCAAGTTGGGCGGCAGAACGCAGGTAACAATCATTCTATCTGTTGAGGATAAAGCATTAAATGATGTTGTTGTTATTGGTTACCAAGATGTGCAACGCCGTAAAACAACAGCTGCTGTTGCAACGGTAAAAGGTAAGGATATCGCAAACATTCCCTATCCGACATTCGATCAAATGTTACAGGGCCGGGTAGCAGGCCTTACTGTACTTTCCGTTTCCGGTGAGCCTGGCGCCAATAATATCGTAAATATTCGTGGGACTACCAGTGTGATAGAGAATGGTGTCAGTTCCCCTTTATATGTGATTGACGGGATTGTATTTGATGTAACTGATATGCCGTCTACATATAGCAACAGCAATCCGCTAAGTTCTATTAACCCAAATGATATTGAGTCAATCGATATCCTTAAAGATGCATCTGCTTCAGCTATTTATGGAGCCCGTGCAGCCAATGGTGTTATTCTGGTTAAAACCAAAAGACCAAGGTCTGGTAAACCGGAATTCAGAGTTTCATCTTACTTCGGTAAATCGGACCGTCCGGCGCTTAAGCCAATCATTGTAGGGGCTGCAGAAAGAAGAATGAAAATGGACTTGTTGAGGCAAG
>CBKWHA010000289.1:0-6362 GCA_966674115.1 uncultured Chitinophagaceae bacterium | reverse complement strand
ATGATAAGTTGCATTGATATGCGGCCAGTCGCCCGTAGTTTGTCCCGTTACATATGGATAACCAAATTTGTCAAACTGTATCCCGTATACCTGGTCAATGCCGCTGGTGCCGAGATAGGTTGTTTTTTGTATAGCTCCTGAATTACTGAGTACAGAAACAAAACCATCAATATTTCCCTGGTTGCTCACGCCTATAGTACCACTGGTGTTTCCCGGCAAACCGCCGTTGGCCCCACCTGCACCACTTTCTGTACCGCCGGCCACATAGATCTGGCTGGTAAAGGGGTGGAGCGATAACACATAAGCGGCATCATTGCCGTCACCGCCAAGATAAGTGCTGAAGATAATACTGGAAACATCAGGCGTCAGCTTGATCACAGCAGCATCCTGCTTGCCGCCATTGCTTGTCTGAAAAGCATTCTGCGTAAAGAAGTTGGTCGATTGTGTACAGGAGGCAACATAAATATTACCGCCTCCATCAATGATCACTTCACTTCTCCCGTCATCACCATAGTTGCGCTGTAATGAATTAGCTCCACTCCGGGAAGCATTGATATTAGCACCATCATCAGCAGAACCGCCAATCCTCTTCGATCCGATCAGGTCTGTGCCTGATGCATTTAATTTCGTAACAATAATATCATAGCCACCTAAATTGTCCATGTTAGCACCTCTTACCGGGTAAGCGCCTGCACCGGTTAGGGGAGAGTTGGTCCTTCCGGCAATGATTAGGTTTCCTTGCGGATCTACTACAAGGCTGTGTGGCTGCTCATTACCGGAGCCACCGATATAAGTGGCATATACGCGGTTTCTTCCATCTGGCGTCAGTTTGATGATAACAATATCTTCCGGAACGGGGTTAGAAGAACCTCCGCCAAATGTTGTTTGAAAAGCACCGGGCGAAACCGGGAAGCCGCCTTCCAGTGCAATACCTCCGCCATACATGCTGCCATCAGGCCCATAAGTAGCCGTAAAACCCCAGTTGTCTTTTGCGCTGCCGCTGAATGAACAAAAGATAAGTGTGGGATCAATGATAAGGGGAACGCTTTTGTCATAGTTCTTCACATCAAATCGCATGATATTACCGTTCACTACATATTTATTCGACACTACTTTCCGGCCGCTTTCGTCTGGTTGATAGGTATAAGGTGCTAGCTCTTTTAAAGTTCCTACTGATGTAGGGATCAGCAATTCTTTACTCTGTACCTGTAGCTTTTCAATACCATTATATTTCAGGGCTACCTTGCTAAGATCAGCACCCGGATTTACAATAAGATCATATTTTACCCGCCCGTTTTCTGAATAATAACGTATATCTATGCCCGGGTACAGGTTCTTTACCGTAAGGCCCTGGTATATTCTACAGTTCCCGGCCCATTTTGATGGATCATCTCCCCTGAAGTAATTGTTGTAGTTCTGAAGTGGTTTGTCCGCGATGATTTGCGATTGAGCGGCAGCATTCAAAAACTCTACACGGTAAGCATGTGATTTGAGGGTTGTGCCGGTATATCTTTCATCTCTGGGCTCCTCGTTATGAAGATGGCCAAGCACTTTTTCAATGGCGCTCTCCCAGGCCTGTGGTTCATGTTGCAGTATAGTAAAGCCATTGTCATGGATATAAATGGCTCCGGCAGGCACTTCGGCCATAAACTTTACTTGGCTATCCCATTGACCTTTATTTTCAACAAATTCAACCGCCCCGTAATACTGACCATAAGCATAGGGGAAAGACAGTAAAAAGAACAGGAAAAGTATATGATTTTTGATAGTCAAATTTTTTTATAATATTAACTGAATATTCCCAAAATTGTTGCCCAAGCAAATGTTAAGAAAGAAACGCTCACGATATCTTACTCCACACCGTCTTTCCCTGCAAACTCGCTAAAAAATGTTTCAGGCGCAAATGCTCTGCCGAATCCAACTCGGGGTCTGCTTCTGCCAATTGCTCTGCCCATTTTTTAGCGGCATCCAGAATAGGTTTGTCTTTGACAAGGTCAGCAAGCCTTAGGTTTAAAGTACCACTTTGGCGTGTACCTTCTATATCCCCAGGCCCTCGCAGTTCTAAATCTTTCTCTGCAATTTCGAAACCATTGTTCGTAGAAACCATTGTTTTGATACGTTCCCTGGCTTCGTTGCTTAGTTTTGAGGAGGTCAGTAATATACAATAGCTCTTTTCCGCTCCCCTGCCTACCCGGCCTCGCAATTGATGCAATTGCGATAGTCCAAATTTTTCCGCATTTTCAATGACCATCACACTTGCATTGGGCACGTTTACACCAACTTCAATAACCGTCGTGGAAACCATAATCTGAGTGTCACCTTTGACAAAACGTTGCATGTTGGTTTCCTTTACTTCAGGTGTCTGTCGGCCGTGTACCATGCTGATCCAATACCGGGGCTCAGGAAAAAAAGCTTTTACATGCTCATAGCCTTGCATCAGGCTTTCGTAATCTAATTTAACACTTTCTTCGATTAAAGGAAAGATTATATAAGCTTGTCTTCCTTTTTCTATTTCACTTTTGATAAAATCCATCACCGACACCCTGTATGTATCATAACGGTGAACCGTAGTAACAGGTTGCCTGCCGGGTGGCAATTCATCCATGATACTGTAATCGAGGTCACCATAAGCTGTCATGGCCAATGTTCTGGGGATAGGCGTTGCAGTCATTACCAGAACGTGTGGCGGAACAGCCGCTTTTTTCCAAAGACTGGCACGTTGGGCCACGCCAAAGCGGTGTTGTTCGTCAATAATGGCCAATCCGAGGTTTTTGAACTCAACCACTTCCTCAATCAACGCATGCGTGCCTATGATCATGCTAAGGCTGCCATCAGCCAGGCATTGCAAAATATATTTGCGTTCGCTGTTTTTGGTAGAGCCGGTAAGCAGGTGTATGCCTATAGGCATATCTTTCAGCAGGCTGCTGATAGAGTTGAAATGCTGTTGCGCCAGGATTTCGGTAGGCGCCATCATGCAGGCCTGATAACCATTGTCTACCGCCAGCAGCATAGACAGCAGGGCTACAATCGTTTTGCCACTGCCTACATCACCTTGCAGCAGTCGGTTCATCTGGTGGCCGCTTAGGGTGTCCGATCTTATTTCTTTCAACACCCTCTTTTGGGCGCCAGTCAATTGAAAAGGAAGGTGTTTGTGGTAAAAGGTATTGAACAGATCCCCAACCTTATCAAATACAACTCCTTTTGAATAGCGGTGGCGCTTGGCCTTTGTAATAGCTAGCCGGATCTGTGTGATAAATAACTCTTCAAACTTGAGCCGGCGCACCGCTTTTTCATATGCTTCTGCAGAGGAAGGAAAGTGCACCTGCTTGTAGGCATCATAGCGCGACACAAACTGGGCCTTTTGAAGAATAAGATCAGGGAGATTTTCAGGAATGTCTTTTTCTGACAGCAGGGGTAGTAAAGCTTGAACTAATTTGGCCATTGGCCGTCCACCCAGTCCCCTTGCCTTTAATTTTTCAGTGGTAGGATACACAGGCTCGAGGTAACTCTTTGTCTGAGCTGCTCCGGCCTGCACTACTTCCATTTCGGGATGGACCATCTGAGGCTTGCCCATGAAAAAGCCCAGCCGCCCAAACACCAGGTATTGTTGTCCTTGGGTGAGCATCTTTTGTACCCAGGTAATACCCTGGAACCAGGTAAGTTCCATCGTGCCTGTGCTGTCTTTTAAATAAGCCGTAAGTCGCCTGGCACTTTTCTCACCAACAACCTCAAAATCGACCAGTACACCCTGCACCTGTACAAACTCAATAGAAGGGTTCAGGTCTATGATCCTGAATATTTTGGTACGGTCTAAATGCCGGTAGGGAAAATGGTGCAGCAGGTCGTTAAAGGTAAATATGCCTAATTCCTTCTTTAACAGGTCTGCACGTTGCGGCCCAACACCTTTAAGATACTCGATCGGATAAGATAATATGTTCTGATTACTAGCTATGGGATTTTATGTTTACTCGTTCACAAGTTACGGGTTACGGGTTATGAGTTATGAGTCTTTAAGACGGCACCAACCTAAGACTCCCGTAACCCATAACCCATAACCCGTAACTAAATTTAATCTGCCAATTGTCTCTTATAAAGCTGAATAACATTCTCAAACCCCAGATAAATAGCATCGCAAATCAGGGCATGGCCGATGCTTACTTCATCCAGCCAGGGAATATTCTGTTTCAGGAATTTCAGGTTGGTCAGGTCAAGGTCGTGACCGGCATTAAGCCCAAGCCCCAACTCTTTTGCCCTATTTGCGGCAGCAGCATAAGGCTCAATTGCCAATTGCCTATTGCCCATTGCATATTGAACGGCATAACCCTCCGTGTACAATTCGATCCTGTCCGTACCTGTTTCTGCTGCGCCTTCTATCATTTCCAGCACAGGATCAACAAAAATGGAAACACGGATGCCGGCACTTTTAAACACACTTATGATGTCGCTCAGATAGTCCTTGTTGGCTTTAGTATCCCAGCCATGGTTGGAAGTGATCTGGTTAAGCGCATCAGGCACCAGGGTTACCTGGTGGGGTTTCGTTTCCAGTACAAGGTCTACAAACTTTTGTTCCTGGCAGTTGCCTTCTATATTAAATTCGGTCGTAATGATTTTTTTGATCTCGCGAACATCTTGATAGCGTATGTGCCTTTCATCTGGGCGGGGGTGAACGGTAACTCCATCAGCGCCAAAGCGTTGGGCATCTATAGCCGCTTTTACTACATCCGGATTATTGCCTCCGCGGCTGTTGCGCAGGGTGGCAAACTTATTAATGTTGACGGATAACTTTGTCATAAGGCAAATTTAAACATATCTTTACCTCAATAAGGCCTAAGCCCGTTATTTGCTGATCCCGATCCTTTTGAAAACTGATCCCGCTTTTACTCCTTATCATTTTACTGAAGGAAAGTTTCCGCAAAAATTACCGGTGACAGCCAATCTGTAATTAACTGTCTGTATTGAACTGATTTATGAGAAAACTGGTTCTTGCTGTCATTACAATATGCTGCTGTACACTGCTGGTGCGTGCTCAAAAGTATGATCCTGGCTTTCAGGATGGGGCTATTTGGTTGAAGCTGAAACCTTCAGAGGAGAAACTGACTAAAAAGAAGGAAAAGCTAACAGTAGACGATATCCGCGTTTTAAAACCGCTAAAGGATAAATACAAATTGAAAGGAGTAGAAAAACCTTTCCATAAGCTCCGTAAAGCTTCACCCCTTCAGAATACTTATTTGGTAACCTTCGATCAGATCCATGAAGCTGAAAAACTGATTAAGGAATTGGAAAAATCTGGCGTGTTGGAATATGTGGAAAAAGTGCCCATATACACGACAGCCATTGATGCTCCTGACGATCCTTCTCTGTCAACCCAGTGGCACCTGACCAAGATTAATGCACAAGGTGCATGGGATGAACATTATGATGGCAGTAATACCGTGATCGCAATAGTTGATGATGCTGTGCTGACAACCCACCCCGACCTGGCACCAAACCTTTGGGTAAATCCGGGTGAGACCGCAGGCAATGGCATTGATGATGATGGCAATGGTTATATAGATGATATAAATGGTTGGGATTTTCCTGATAATGATAATAATCCGGATCCGCCTTCTACTTCATATGGCCATGGCACCCATGTGGCCGGTATTGCTTCCGCTGCATCTGATAATGCAACCGGTATCGCTTCTATCGGTTACAGCGCAAAGTTAATGTGTGTAAGAGCAGCGCAAGCGCCCAGTTCAATTGGTTATGGTTTGTATGGGATCATATATGCAGCCGAAAACGGAGCAGATGTGATCAATTTATCCTGGGGCGGCTCTTCACATTCGATCACTACCCAAAGCGTTATCAATTATGCACTCGACCTGGGAAGTATCATTGTTGCCGCAGCCGGTAACAGCAATCAGGAAGGAGCGCTTTATCCAGCAGCTTACAGCGGCGTGATCAGTGTGGCGGCCACTGATGCAAACGATAAAAAGGCTTCGTTTTCTCATTATGGAACTGGCATAACCATTAGTGCCCCTGGAAATAACATTTACAGTACTACCGTCAACGGCACTGCCACCGGGTCGTATGGAAATATGTCTGGTACATCCATGGCATCGCCATTGGTAGCGGGTTTGGTTGCTCTCATGCATTCGTACAATCCTTCCATGTCCGACGCCACCATGATCAATTGTCTGACATCAACTGCCACCAATATCGATGCGCTGAATCCCTCTTATGCGGGCAAGTTGGGAGCAGGAAGAATTAATGCTGCCGCGGCTATGCAATCTGTTGGTGCTACGCTGACTTTACTGCCAACAGCCGATTTTTCAGCAGAACAAACAACGATCAGGGCCGGCAACAGCATTACTTTTACCAAT
>CBKWHA010000288.1:0-6378 GCA_966674115.1 uncultured Chitinophagaceae bacterium | reverse complement strand
GAATTAATGGATGATTGGTTAGAAAAAGTAATAATTGAACATATTACCCCGCCGAAAGGCGGGGTTTCTTTTAACCGCGTATTTGCCTTCACTTCCCTTACTTTGCATTCAATATTTTAAATTTTACATTATACATTTCCATGTGGTCCATATGCAAAAAAGAATTGGCACAAGCTTTTAGTTCGCTTACCGGTTATATTGCTATTGTGGTTTTTTTGCTGGTGAATGGGCTGGTATTGTTTGTGTTCCGTAATAATATATTGGAAAGTGGTTATGCTACGCTGGATGACTTTTTCAGCTTTGCCCCCTGGATAATGCTTTTTTTGACCTCGGCCACCACTATGCGCTCTTTTGCCGACGAATACAAAGGCGGTACTTACGAGGTTTTGCGCACGCGTCCTTTATCTACCTGGCAGATCGTGAGCGGTAAATTCCTGGGGAGTTTCATAGTAGCCTTAATTGCTTTGCTGCCCACTTTGGTTTATTATTTTACCATTAACCATCTGGCATCCACAACTGGAATTGATGCAGGAGCGGCTGCCGGTTCTTACCTGGGATTGCTTTTTCTTACCGCAGTGTTCACTGCCATTGGGGTTTGCACCAGTAGTTTTACAAACAATGCCGTTGTTGCTTTTATTATCAGTTTGCTAGCGTGTGTATTGCTCTATTTTGGCTTCAATGCTTTGAGCCAGTTGCCTGTTTTTCGCAGCGGTGCTGATTATTATATTGAAATGTTGGGCATCGACTTTCATTACCAAAGCATCAGCCGGGGCGTATTGGATACCAGAGACCTGGTGTATTTTATCAGCCTTGTATTTTTCTTTTTATTGGTAACAAAACAAAACCTTCAGAATAAATAAACGATAACGCCAGACAGATTTTTACAACCTGCCTGGTCATTCAAGGGGAACCATGAAAAAAAGCACAACAAATAGAATAAAATGGATTGTTCTGATAGCAGGTTTGGTTGCTATAAATTTTCTCGCCTCGCTTTTTCATCACCGTTTTGATCTTACCGAAGAAAAGAGATACTCATTAAGCAAGCCTACAAAGCAATTATTGGCTAATCTGGATAGTACGGTACAGATTGATGTGCTGGTGGCTGGCAGCGATTTGCCGGCAGTAGCCCGGAAATTCAGAAATGCAGTCGGAGAGTTTTTGTACGAGGCAAAGGAATATGGTGGCAATCGCCTGCAGTTCCGTTTTATCAATCCTTATGAAGGCGCAACAGATACAGCTGGAACAAGAAAAATGGAGGATTCGCTTTATACCCGCTATGGCCTGTTCCCGGTTGTGCTGAGAGCACCCGGAAAAGTAGGGGATGAGCTGGAGGTCAAAAAACTGTTTCATGGTGCTGTGGTTCATTATAATGGACAGAGCGTGGGCATTGATTTCTTAAAGGGTGCTAAATCCTTTGGTACCGATCCGGAGCAACTGGCGGCTTTATACAACAATGTGGAAGCTTCTTTAGAATACAATTTTGCCAGTAATATTCAGAAGCTAACAGCTACAGAAAAGCCAACCGTGGCATATGCATTAGGCCATGGCGAGGGCTGGGGGTATCATGTGGATGATGCCGTACGTACGTTGATCAGCAATTACAACTTCGACACCATAAATGTAAAACAGGTGCCTTATATCCCTGCGCAAATCAATGCGCTAGTGGTTTTAAAGCCCACACAACCCTTTAGTGATGCTGATAAATTGAAGATTGACCAATACATTCTTAACGGTGGTAAGGTATTCTGGATGGTGGATAATATGTATGCTGAATTTGACAGCCTATATAAAACCGGTGGATTTGTTGCTTTTGACCGGGGCCTGAATTTAGAAGACCTGTTGTTTACATATGGTGCTCGCATCAACCAAACCCTTTTGCAGGATATGCAATGCGACAAGCTGCCCCAGGTAAGTGGCGAAGGTGAAACGCAACAGCAACGCCTGGTTGACTGGCCTTTCTTTCCCATCCTGAATGGTTCGGAACACCCCATCAGCAAAAATCTTGATGGCGTACGCAGTATGTTTCCAACAACGGTGGATACCGTAGAAGCTGCCAATGTCCGTAAAACTTTTGTATTACAATCTTCCAACAACGCAAGATTGCTCAATGCCCCTGCTAAAATTGATTTTGAGTTCCTGCAAATTGCACCGGATGAGCGGATGTTCCGTCAAAAGAGTGTTCCGGTTGCGGTGTTGTTGGAAGGCAGGTTCCGTTCCCTGTATACAGGCCGTGTGCCCAAAGCCATGGCTGATTCTCTGGCAGCAGCCAATATGCCTTTTAAGAATGTTGCGGATCATGATACAAAGATGATCGTTGTGGCTGATGGAGATATTGCCATGAACCCATACAGCCAGTTCAGAGGTCCATTACCCATGGGTACGAATCCGTTTACCATGTATACTTTCGCCAATAAAGATTTCTTTTTGAACTGCCTTGAGTATCTGGTAAATCCCACAGATATTTTACAAACCCGCGCCAAAGAGTACAGTCTACGCCTGCTGGACCCCAGGAGGGTTAAAGAAGAAAAAGCTTTATGGCAGTTTGTGAATGTAGGCTTGCCCATCGCATTGATCATTCTTTTCGGTATTGTTTATCAACAGGTACGCAGACGGCGGTATGCAGTATGATAAAGGTGTTGTAATTGCTCCTGTATCTTTGCGGCCTAAATGAAATATATTAATGACACCGGAGCAAATAACGTATTTGGTTTTTGGGATTGTATTATTGGCCGCATTGGTTCTTGATTTGGGGCTGCTCAGTAAAAAATCAGCAGAGATCAGCATAAAAAAGGCTTTGTATCAAACGCTTTTCTGGGTTTCACTGGCATTCGCTTTTTTCGGCTTTATGTGGTGGAACGAAGGCTCAAAAATGGCTTTCGAATACATAAGTGCCTACCTAATGGAGTGGAGCCTTAGCATCGATAACATTTTTGTGTTCATTCTTATTTTCACATTCTTTAATATAAGGGCAGACCACTATGCCCGCGCCTTGCTCATAGGTATATTGATGGCCATTATCTTCCGGGTCATATTTATTTCCGTAGGTATTGTGCTTGTGGAGCAATTCCATTGGTTGCTCTATATATTCGGAGCATTCCTGGTGTATACAGGTATCAAAATCTTCACAGTGGACCAGGAGGATGAATTTGATCCGGCACATAACCCGGTCTATAAATTCCTGAACCGCTTCCTGCCTATTGTTCATGAGGATGTGAGCGGAAAATTTACAGTAAAAAGAGACGGTAAACGGTATTTTACCAATATGTTCGTTGTGATTGTATTGCTGGCAACTACTGATATCGTATTTGCATTGGACAGTATTCCGGCTGTATTTGCCATTTCCCAAGAAGAACTGGTAATCTATACCAGTAACATTTTTGCTGTACTGGGTTTGCGTTCGCTTTTCTTTTTGTTGCGGGGAGCTGTGAACAAATTCGAATACCTGCAGCAGGGTATTGCTATCGTGCTCATTTTTATTGGTATAAAGATGCTCGTAGAGATATTTCACGTTAAAGTACCGGTTTATGCATCTCTTTCTGTAATTGTTATCTGTCTTTTCGGTTCTATGGTTTATTCAGTAAGAGTGGCGAAGCGGAGAGAACGTAAAGAGTTAGCAAAAGTAAAAGAGATCACCAATGTACCCCATTAACACCATTTGCCAGGTAGTAGGTGGAAGATTTCTGCAACGGTTTCCTGATACAGAAATAACTGAACTGGTTTACGACAGCCGTAAGGTGCAGTCACCTGCCAGTGCTTTGTTCTTTGCTCTGAAAACCAGCCATGGCAATGGTCATCTTTTTTTACAGGAGGCTTATAAAACAGGAATCTGCAGTTTTATTGTAGAAGAAGAGGTTGATGTAGATCCTTTGCCGGAATCCAGTGTCATTATCGTAGAGAATAGCCTGAAAGCACTACAGCAATTGGCTGTTTTTCACCGTTCTCATTTCCACATACCGGTAATTGGCATTACAGGAAGCAACGGTAAAACAATTGTAAAGGAATGGCTGTTTCAGTTAATGGACGAAGATTATAACATTGTACGCAGTCCTAAAAGTTATAATTCCCAGATCGGTGTGCCTTTAAGTGTTTGGCAGATGGCAGAGCCGCATACGCTGGCCATTTTTGAAGCAGGCATTTCCCAGCCAGGAGAAATGACCAATTTGGAGAAGATCATCCAACCAACTATAGGTGTTTTGACCAATATTGGAGAAGCACATAGTGAGGGCTTTTCATCATTGCAACAAAAATTGGCCGAAAAGCTGCAACTGTTTACGAATTCAGAAGTTCTGATCCTTGAAGAAAAGAATGCTGCATACATTCATTTACCGATAAGACTTTTTACCTGGGGCAGCGGTGAAAATGCAACCTTGAGGGTTGAAGGCATAAAAATGAACGGTTTCCGGACAGCTATTGGTTTGCAATTTTCCGGAACATCTTTTAACCTGATTATACCCTTTACAGACGACGCGTCCATTCAAAATGCCATTACCTGCTGCTGTGTTCTGCTGTACCTGGGCTATGACACCGACAAAATAAAAGAGCGGTTTACCCGCCTGCATGCTGTGGACATGCGCCTGCATTTTATACGGGGCATTAATGATTGTTCTATTATCAACGACAGCTACAGTGCCGATCTTACTTCACTTTACATTGCCCTGAACTTTTTAGCGCAGCAGAGTGCTGCCCAAAGACGTACAGTGATCTTGTCAGATTTTGTGGAAAGCGGCAAAAGCGATGAAGTCCTTTATAAAAATATTGCAAAAGCATTCGAAAAATATGAAGTAGAAAGGGTAATTGGTATTGGGAAGCGAATAGGGGACGTTCTGCCCCGTTATTTAAAAGGCAGTATATCTGCCCAGTTTTACCTTTCTACAGATAACTTCATCCAGCACTTCCGTACTTCTTCTTTTCACGATGAGGTCATCCTGATCAAGGGTGCCCGCATCTTTGCTTTCGAGCGCATTGCCCTGTTGCTGCAGCAGAAGGTGCACCAAACCGTACTGGAAATCAACCTGAATGCCATTGTGCACAACCTGAAGCAATACCAGCAAATCGTAAAGCCTGGCACAAAACTGATGGCCATGGTCAAAGCTTTTGCCTATGGCAGCGGCGGCGCTGAAATTGCCAGCGTGCTGCAATACAATAAAGTCGCTTATCTAGGCGTGGCCTATACAGACGAAGGTGCAGACCTGCGCAAAGAGGGTATCAACCTGCCGATAATGGTGATGAACGTGGATGAAACTTCTTTCCCCTCTGTAATTGACTATAACCTTCAGCCGGTTATTTATTCATTTGAGCTGTTGCTCCAGTTTGAACAGTATATCAAAGACCAGGGATTGTCTTCCTGGCCGGTGCACCTGGAAGTTGAAACAGGAATGAACCGCCTGGGGTTTGCTTTAACGGACATGCCTGAAGTGGGTGCGCACTTTGCACAATCACCCTACCTAAAAATCATCAGCATGTTCAGCCACCTGGCTGCCAGTGAGGATGCTGTGCAGGATCAATTTACTGCACTTCAGGCAGAGCGGTTTAACGAAGCTGTGCATGAAGTAAAAAAACATGTTACTTATTATTTTCTGCAACACATTGCCAATTCTGCAGCCATTGTACGGCACCCGGATCTCCAAATGGATCTGGTGCGCCTGGGTATTGGCCTTTATGGAATAGAAAATGCAACACACCAACTGAATCTCCAACCGGTAGCAACTCTGCGTTCTACTATAGCCCAGTTAAAGACAGTAAAAAAGGGTGAGACCGTAAGCTATAACCGCCGGGGTGAAGTAAAGGACGATGCAGTTATTGCTACGGTACGGATCGGTTATGCCGATGGTTACTCCCGCCGTTTGAGCAACGGAAAAGGAAAAATGTGGGTGAAAGGCAAGCTGGCCCCTGTAATTGGAACGATTTGCATGGATATGACCATGATTGATGTGACTGGAATTCCGGATGTTCAGGAAGGGGACGAAGTGATTGTATTTGGAAAAGAACTACCTGTGCAGCAGGTTGCCGAGTGGATGGGGACTATTCCGTATGAAGTAATGACTTCTATATCCCAGCGGGTCAAAAGAGTATATTTTCAAGAGTAAAGCGCTGCCCTTATCTTTGCCAACTTAACCGTTTCAAGTGAAGCTTCGTTCCGCTGTACTTATTATATTGCTGATTATTATTGCCGACCAGATCCTAAAAATATGGATAAAAACCACGTATCCCTTCGGCCATATAACCGATGTGCTGGGGCTGCCCTGGTTTAAACTTTATTTTATTGAGAATGAAGGCATGGCCTGGGGGTGGAAATTCGGAGGCGAATGGGGCAAGGCCCTGCTTACCCTTTTCCGGCTTGCTGCTGTGCTTTTTGGTACCTGGTATTTAGGCAGAATA
>CBKWHA010000287.1:0-6485 GCA_966674115.1 uncultured Chitinophagaceae bacterium | reverse complement strand
ATATATTAAACTACAAAGTGTACTACAAATATGTGCTTGGTATGGAAGTCTTCAGACCATTGAATATGGTTCCATACATAAAGAAAGATGCTGAAAAACTGCTGGAAGAAAAATTTGGCTGGCAAAGTTTTCACCATAAACATCATGAATCGCGGTTTACACGTTTTTACGAAGACTATTGGCTGCCAAAAAAGTTTGGTTATGAAAAGCGAAGAGCCCATTTCTCAAGTTTAATTTTAACCGGCCAAATGACCAGGGATGAAGCATTACAAAGAATTGCCAAGCCGGAGTTAGATGAGCAATTTCTTGAAAAAGAGTTTGAATATATAGCTCATAAACTTGATTTAACTGAACGGGACTTTAGAAATATTTTCAATGGAGAAAATAAATCCTTCAAAAATTATAAAAATAAAATAGGTCTTATAAAAATAGGCTCTAAAGCAATGTCCATTTTAGGTATGGAAAAAAGGTTATTTAGATGATTACAATTGTTGATTACGGAGTTGGCAATATAAATGCGTTCCTCAATGTCTTCAAGCGAGGTAATATTCCTACTAAAGTTGCCAAAACAGCAGCTGATTTACAAGACGCTATAAAATTAATTCTGCCCGGTGTTGGTGCATTTGACCACGCTATGCACCAGTTGAATAACTCGGGCATGAGAGAAAAGTTAGATGAAGCGGTTTTGGATAAAAAAATTCCCATAATCGGTATTTGTGTAGGAATGCAAATGATGGGAATCAACAGTGAAGAAGGGAAATTAGAAGGCTTAAAGTGGATTGATGGTGTTACCAGAAAGTTTGATGAAAGTAAGATTAGACAGGTTACCAAATTGCCTCATATGGGTTGGAATGATGTGTCACCTAAACCAGAGAGTCCTCTTTTTATAGGCTTAGAACATCAAAGCATCTTTTATTTTCTACACTCTTTTTATTTTCATTGTAAGAAGGAAGAAGATATCATTGCCACTTCTGAATATGGAGTTCACTTTACATCAGCTGTCAATCGTGCGAATATCTATGGCATTCAATTTCACCCCGAAAAAAGCCATGGATATGGGGAAAAGCTTTTATTAAATTTCGCAAATCTATAATTATGCTTAGGCCCAGAATCATACCAAGCTTATTATTACACGATAATGGTTTGGTGAAAACTATAAATTTTAAAAGTCCCAAATATATTGGTGATCCCATTAATACTGTCAAAATCTTTAATGAAAAAGCGGTAGATGAACTTGCCATTTTTGATATTGATGCTACAGTACTTGGACGAGAACCCAATTATGGTTTAATAGAGAAGCTGGCTAACCAATCAAGAATGCCATTATGTTATGGTGGAGGAGTGAAAACAGTTGAACAAGCTGAAAAGATTTTTAGTTTGGGGATTGAAAAAATAGCAATAAGTTCAGCATGTATACAGCGTCCAAATATTATCACAGAAATCGCAGCAAGAGTAGGCACACAAAGTGTTATTGTGGTAATGGATATTAAAAAGAAGCTGCTTGGGGGATATGAAATATATACACATAATGGTAAAAAGTCAACAGGCCTTAATCCTTTGGATTTTGCATTGAAGGTTCAACAATTGGGTGCAGGAGAAATAATCATTAACTCAATTGATCAGGATGGTGTTATGAAAGGATATGATGTGGGCATAATTGATAAAATGAGAGAAAAGATTAGTATTCCAATGACGGTATTAGGTGGAGCAGGATCTCTATCGGACATAAAAAAAATAATTCAAAAGCATGGTGTTATTGGGGTAGCAGCAGGCAGTTTATTCGTTTTCAAAGGAGTATATAAAGCTGTTTTAATTAATTATCCAACGAGAGAAGAAAAAGAAGAAATGTTTAGCTCCTTATTAAGAAATTATTAAATAGAAACTTTTACATGTTCAAAAATAAAACCTTGCTGATTACAGGTGGCACCGGCTCATTCGGTAATGCTGTTCTTCAACGTTTCTTAAGTACAGAACACTTTAATGAAATCCGCATCTTCAGCCGTGATGAAAAGAAACAGGACGATATGCGTAAAGCATATCAAAACTCAAAGTTGAAATTTTACATTGGCGATGTACGAGACTTTAATTCCATTGACGATGCGATGCGGGGGGTAGATTATGTATTTCATGCAGGTGCATTAAAACAAGTTCCTTCATGCGAGTTCTTTCCGTTGGAAGCAGTTAAGACAAATGTGCTCGGTACTTCTAATGTATTGGATGCAGCAATTAAGAATGATGTCACAAATTTAATAGTTCTTAGTACTGATAAAGCTGTCTACCCTATAAATGCAATGGGATTATCCAAAGCCATGATGGAAAAGGTGATGATCGCCAAATCCAGGACAGTGCATGAAGGAGGCACTGTATTATGTGGCACGCGTTACGGAAATGTAATGGCTTCACGAGGGTCTGTAATTCCTTTGTTTGTAGAACAAATAAAAACCGGTAAACCTATAACAATTACCGATCCTAATATGACTAGGTTCATGATGACTCTCGAAAGTGCTGTTGACTTAGTTTTATATGCCTTTGAAAATGGAAATCCCGGTGACATGTTTGTTCAGAAAGCACCGGCTGCCACACTGGAAACCTTAGCCCAGGCATTAAAAGAACTGTACAATGCAGACAATGAGATAAAAGTGATCGGTACTCGTCATGGTGAAAAACTTTATGAAACCTTGGTAAACAGAGAAGAAATGGTGAAGGCTACGGATATGGGTGATTATTTTAGGATTCCGGCTGATAATAGGGACCTGAATTACGCATTATATTTTTCAGAGGGAGAAACCGATATTTCAAAAATCGATGACTATCACTCTCATAATACGCACCGGCTGGATATAGAAGGTACCAAGAAACTTTTAATGAAACTGCCAATGATCATTGAGGATTTAAAGGCAATGAATGTCAAAGTAAATTTGGAAATGCCCTTAGAGAGTTTCGCATAAATGGCAAACAGACATGAACTTTGTTTTTGTAGTGAAACGTAAAATTTAAATTAATATTTTGGAAATAGAGGTTATAAAAGGCGGATCATTTACTGATACAAGAGGCATTTTACAATTTGTCAATGCGTTTGATTTTCAAAATGTAAAAAGGTTTTATCAAATCATACATCCTCATGTTTCTGTAGTACGAGCATGGCAAGGACACCAAATAGAGCAAAAATGGTTTTATGTGGGGCAAGGTAGTTTTGTGATTGCCTGGGTTAAGATTGATGACTGGGAAAATCCCTCCCAAACATTAACTGCCAATCATATTGTTCTTTCGTCAGAGACTCCTCAAATTATCAGTGTTCCACCAGGTTATGCAAACGGCATAAAGGCACTAGAACCTGGGTCGGTGTTGACCGTATTTTCCAATTTAACAGTCGAAGAATCCTCAAATGACCGGTGGTCATTTGATCCATCGCTCTGGATGGATTGGTCCCTGTTTTAAAGAGAAATAATCATGAAATCAATAGGTATTACAGGACAACAAGGATTTGTTGGTTCCTATGTTTATAACCGGATCTCCTTGCTGAAAGATGAATTCAGTATTGTTCCTTTTCAACGTAGTTTTTTTGACCAACCAGAAGAACTGAAAGGCTGGGTTAAGCAGTGTGATGTAATTATTCATCTTGCCGCATTGAATCGTCACGAGGATCCCCAGGTGATCTACAATACGAATATTAAGCTGGTGAAGTCCTTAACAGAAGCCTGCAAGGCAGTGAATCATACACCTCATATTTTATTCTCCTCGTCCACACAGGAGGAAAGAGACAACCTGTATGGTCAATCCAAAAAAAAAGGCAGAGAACTGTTGGAAAAGTGGGCAAAAGAAACAGGAGCTATAGTAACTGGAATGATCATTCCGAACGTGTTTGGTCCTTTCGGTAGCCCTTTTTACAATTCGGTGGTTGCTACTTTTTGTCACCAGTTGAACAACGGTCAGACTCCATCCATTGATGTGGATGGATATCTTAAGTTGATCTATGTGGATGAACTGGCAGATGTTTTTATTCAAGCTATTCGTCATAAAACCAATGACCCGAAAATGCTGGTGCCTCATACCAGTGAACAATATGTATCGGGTATACTAGCGAAGCTTCTGGAGTATAAAGAAATTTATCTGGAAAAAGGGAATGTACCTGAATTGCCTGATCCATTTTCCATCAACCTGTTTAATACATTTAGATGCTATATCAATCATGCTGCTTATTTCCCATTTAAGCTTACACAACATGCCGATAACAGGGGTGCTTTTGTCGAGATAGTCCGGTTAGGGATCGGGGGGCAGGTATCTTTTTCCACAACTCATCCCGGCATTACAAGAGGCAATCATTTTCATACAAGAAAGATTGAGCGCTTTGCTGTGATCAGGGGAAAGGCTCTGATACAATTGAGAAAGTATAATACAGAGGAGGTGCTGAATTTTGAACTGGATGGGAATGAACCTTCTTTTGTCGATATGCCAGTTTGGTATACACATAATATCAAAAATGTGGGTGAGGAAGAATTATATACGGTGTTTTGGATCAATGAGGCTTTTGATGCATCCAATCCAGATACCTATTTTGAAACAGTATAGAAGATAAATCATTTGCCTTTTTTATGAAGAGATTAAAAGTATTGACTGTTGTAGGCACCCGTCCGGAGATCATCCGCTTATCCAGGGTATTGGCGAAGCTGGATGTGTCGGAAGCGATTGAACACATCCTGGTACATACAGGCCAGAACTATGATTATGAGTTAAATGAGATCTTCTTTGAAGACTTGGGTTTAAGAAAACCCGATTATTTCCTGAACGCTGCCGGTAAGAATGCTACTGAGACCATCGGGCAGATCATCATCAATATAGATCCCATTCTTGAACAGGAAAAGCCGGATGCATTCCTTGTGCTCGGCGATACGAATAGTTGCCTGTGCGCTATTCCTGCCAAAAAAAGGCATATACCCATCTTTCACATGGAAGCTGGTAACCGATGCTTTGACCAGCGTGTACCTGAAGAAACCAACAGGAGAATAGTTGATCATATCAGCGACATCAATCTTACCTATAGTGATATAGCCCGCGAATATTTACTGCAAGAGGGTATGTCGCCAGACAGAGTGATCAAGACGGGAAGTCCGATGTATGAAGTGCTGCATCATTTTATGCCAAAGATCAAGGCATCCAATGTACTTCAGGAATTGGGTCTTACCTGGCAAAACTATTTTGCTGTCTCTGCCCACAGGGAAGAGAATATTAGTTCTGAAAAGAACTTTAATAACCTGGTAACAGTATTAAATGCCATTGCAGAACAATATAAGATGCCTGTTATTGTTTCGGCGCATCCCCGCACCCGGAAAATGATCGAGAGCAAAGGCATTCAATTTAATCCCCTGGTGCAATTGATGAAGCCATTCGGACTAAGCGATTATATCAATTTACAAGTAAATGCCAAAGCAGTTTTATCTGACAGCGGCACTATTTCAGAGGAATCTTCTATTTTAAATTTCAGAGCATTGAATATACGTGAAGCACACGAACGCCCTGAAGCAATGGAAGAAGCAGCAGTGATGATGGTGGGTTTGAATCCAGAAAGGATCATGCAGGGACTGAAACAATTGCAGTGTCAATCCACAAAAGAACGGAGTTTTAGATTAGTAAGTGATTATGCCATGCCTAATGTGTCTGATAAAGTGATCAGAATCATTATTTCTTATACCGATTATATTAAGCGAGTTGTCTGGAACGAATAATGAACATTATTTTTTTAACTCTGCTGGATATTTCTGATATCAACGAGCGGGGTATCTACCACGACCTGTTGAGAAAGTTCAGGGATGAAGGCCACCAGGTTTATGTTGTTTATCCCTCGGAAAGACGGAAAAACGCAGCCACAGCTATTCAGGTAAAAGGTGGCGTTACATTATTAAATGTACGCACCCTGAATATTCAAAAAACGAATGTATTTGAGAAGGGCATAGGTACTTTGCTTTTGGAATACCAGTTTTTGAGAGGAATTAAAAAGTTCTTTTCAAAAATTAGCTTCGACCTGGTTCTATATTCAACGCCTCCTATTACGTTAGGAAAAGTAATACAATACATAAAACAGAAGGATGGTGCTTGCTCTTATCTTTTATTGAAAGATATATTTCCTCAAAATGCAGTTGACCTTGGAATGATCAGGAAGGGAGGAATATTACACCGTTTTTTTTCAAAGAAAGAAAAGCAGCTGTACCGGCTTTCCGATTTTATCGGGTGTATGTCTCCAGCCAATGTGAATTATTTACTTTCTAACAATAAAGAGTTATTGGCGGACCGCGTAGAAGTAAATCCAAATAGTATTGCTCCTGTGTCTTATGAATTTTCTTTAACGGAAAAAAGGCAGACAAGAGATAAATATTACATACCTCAGGACGCCATTGTATTTATTTATGGAGGCAACCTAGGTAAACCACAGGGCGTCGATTTCCTGATCGATGTTTTATCATCTAATAGAGATAAAAGCAATATCATTT
>CBKWHA010000286.1:0-6514 GCA_966674115.1 uncultured Chitinophagaceae bacterium | reverse complement strand
TTCCAATGGTTTAAAAATCGGTTAATAACCAACACCTACTCATCCGCGATCAGGTCCTCGTTCGTAAAAGAAAAGGGTAATAAATGGCTAGCGCGCTCGATGACATATACTACTCCTTCCCAGCCTCCAAGAATCAATTGTATTGGATGATGAAACCGAAATTCATATTCTTGAATTGTCTGCCGGCAAAGCCCACACGGAGAAATAGGACGATTGCTTTTGGCGAGAAGATTATTATAAGAGATAGCCATCGATTCAACGGCTACATGAGGATAGAGCGATGATATTGAACCCAAAAGCACACGCTCGGCACATAGGCCAACTGGGAAAGAAGCATTTTCCTGGTTACTTCCTTGGATAATTTCACCGTTTGCCAGCCGGGCAGCAGCACCTACTTGAAAGTTGGAATAAGGAGCATACGCCAATGTTGTTGCATCTTTGGCCTTTTCTAAAAGTAATTTTTGCTCTGCTGGCAAAGCATCGATGCTATCATACACTTTATAAGAAAACTCGAACTTATGCTCCTTCATCGTTCGGAATTTAAGGTTTGATATTCCAACCCTTTACTTCACGATCTTGAACAAACGATTCCACCTCGGGCCTTTATCCCAGCTAAACCATATCATCCAGGCTTTGCCAACTACCCGGTCTTCGGGCACAAACCCCCAGAAACGTGAATCCTGGGAACCATGACGGTTATCCCCCATCATCCAGTAGTAATCCATTTTAAATGTGTAGGAAGTAACTTCTTTACCATTTAAATAAAACTTACCATCGCGCATAGAAAAATCATTGCCCTCATATGTACGTATGGCTCTTTCATAAATACTATAATTGTCAGGCTTTAGCTGTAAAGTAGCACCTTTCTTTGGTATCCAGATAGGACCATAATTATCAATACTCCAGCCATGCTGAATAACAAAATCAGCAAAAGAAGGATCATAATAAGCTGTATCGATCAATCTTTCTTCCATTGATTTTACCCAGGTACTTTTCTTCAATTTCACGACAGATGCACTGGTAAGTGATGTTAAAAATTGATTATTCGAACCTACCATGAACTGATCAGTATTTGTTACATCAATGTTATACTCTTCCTTCATCACTTCTTCATCCGGCATCTGACCATTTGTTTGCACCAAATAAGGCATTACCGATTGAGGTGGCGGCGCCTGAAACACTTGATTGATATATACTTGGCCTTTTTTGATCTCAAGGGTATCACCGGCAATAGCAACACAGCGTTTGATATAGTTATCCGTTTTATCTGGTGGGTGTACGGCAAGAGGATATTCTTCAGGATGAGATAGAACATACTGTCTGCCCCTTGCGGCATCACCTTCCCCTATTTCCTTTATAAACTGGTAATAAGGCCTGAAGGATTGAAAATCCGGACGGTTGATTACCGTATCACCTGCAGGGAAGTTAAACACCACCACATCACCTCTTTTTACAGGCGAGGCAAACCAACGGATGTATGGGATTTTTATCAACTCGGAATAGGACTTGGCGCTGCTACCTGGAATATAATTATGTACAAAGGGTATGGACAACGGCGTATTTGGTATCCGTGGACCATAACTAAACTTGCTCACAAACAAAAAGTCATTGATCAGCAAAGTTTTTTCCATAGAACCGGAAGGAATGGTATAAGCCTCAAAAATGAAAGTACGGATGAGCGTAGCAGCCACAATAGCGAAGATGGCAGCATCTACCCACTCCCGCCAGCCAGGTTTTTTATAGTGCCTTGCCCCTTCAGGCCCAATATATCGTACTTTATCTGAATAACCCAGATAGGGGAAATAAAAGGGGGCAAATAGAGCTGCTAAAGTGTGATCGCCGAACGAAAAACGGCCAAAAAGCTTTACAAATTCGATAAAAATGCCAGGAGATATAAACCAGCCTACTACAGGAATAAATTGCCAGAACACCCAGTGTTTAGGTCGCTTAGCTACATCTTGCATCACCCAGGTATTATAAAAAGGTATATAAGCCTTCCACTGTGCTACTCCGGCCTTTTGAAACATCTTTGCGAGGCCAAATGACGGTAGAAAAACGATCAGAATCGAGATTAAATAAACAGTCAGAATATGCGAAAGTGGCATGAACTAGTTTTTAAAAGCGGTCAAATTTATTATAATATAGATGTAGTGCAACAGCAAAGAACAAAAGTTTTTGCTAAAGTAAGTCAACCGAAGCTAATTTCACGCCTCAGAACAAGTTATGCAAAGTTTCACAATCAGAGATGTAGAGAACCTGACTGGAATTAAAGCTCATACATGGCGTATATGGGAGCAGCGTTTTTCACTTTTTCAAACAAAACGTAAGGAAAATGCATACCGGATCTTTGATAATGTAGACCTGAAACAATTGTTGCACATAGCTTTTTTGTACCACAATGGCTGGAAAATCTCCAAAATTGCAAAACTGAGCCCGCAAGCCATTTTAGAAGAGATCAATAAGTTAGAACCAGAAGAAGGTACTTACATGCCGTTTGTATTACAGTTAACGGAAGCTGCCGTAGATTTCAATGAAAAGGCTTTTGATCAATTGATTGAAGAGTTGATTGAGAAGATTGGCTTTGAAAAGTGCATTACAGAAGTTTGTTACCCATTTCTGAATAAAATCAGTTTGCTTTGGGTCACCAACAGGGTGATTCCGGCCCAGGAACATTTCTCCAGCTATATTATTCAAAACAAGATCATTGCTGCAACAGAAAAAATCAACAAGCCTCTTCAACCACCTGAATTGCTTTTATATTCTCCTCAAGGGGAATTTCATGAACTGTCTCTGCTTTTTTTAAACTACCTGTTGCGCAAAAATGGTTGGGGAGTAGTTTATTTGGGAAGCAATGCCAAACTGGACGTTTTGCAACAGTTTAGCGGCCATCAAAATCTGAAATATTTGTTCCTGCACCAGAATACTAATTTCACTCATTATGATGCCAATGATTATTTCGAGCTACTGCACAGAACCTTTCCAGACAAAAAAATTGTGGCGACCGGCTTAATTGTGCAGGAAGTACAGAGAACATTTACCAACCTCACCCTCCTTAAATCTGACAAAGAAATTATCAACTTCATCACTCGAAAACTTGTGAACTTGTAAACTTATTTTCCATACGCATACTCTTCAAGGTACCAATAAGCGGGTGTCAGTCTGCCATTGCGCACTATAGTTGCCCTTTCAATAATTTCCGAACCTCCACCCAACAAATCAGGCAATACATACTTGATCAACTGCTCGCCGAAATAGCGGGAGGCATCTCTAGGGAGTTCATTGGGCAAATTACCAACAGCCATAATATCTATCGAGTTGGGCAAATAAGGAGGTGTTTTAGTTATGGTAAACCGGTCAACTCCATATACAGGATCTTCAATTGGTTGGTCACCCAGATTAATTGGCACAGAGCCATTTTTATCATCCGTTATATCTGCAATCACTTGTATACGGAAATCCTGACCGGATATATCTTCCATTTTAAACAATCTGGGAATTCCTGGTTCCCAGTAAACACCATTCATCAGGATATCGGTATGGCCCGTATAGTTTTCGAATAAGCTGCGGTATTGTTGCGGGTATTGATGAAAATGTTCACGATTGTAAGAACCGTTTTCTTTATGCTGGTATAAATCACTTCCTTTTAGTTGTACATAAACTGGATAGTTAAAGTCGCGACTCAGGTATTCTTCCTTTTCTACCTCAATGATCCCCATCAGGTTCATAATCTCGAGAATGCCATGTGCTACTCTGCCGGAGCCTGTCACTGCAATTTTTACGTTAGGGATCTTCAGTCCAAAATAAGAATGTATGAGTTCCTGGAAGCTTTTTTGTTGATACACTCTTCCCAGGCTGAATGAGCCAGTGCGGTTACCATAGGCCATCATGCCATTATGGGCACCAACTACACCTGCAAAAAAACCAAAACCAATGATCCTTTGCCCATCTTCATGTTCCAGGCATTCATAATCAATCATTGTAATCCCATTCCTGATAATAGCCTGCATTAACTGTTGATTGTGTAGCTGCTTCTTTTTAGTATGCGAAAAAAACAGATAAGTTTTTCGGGGAACCAGATCCTGCATCGGTACTTCTTTAATACCCAAAAGAATATCACAAACACTGATATCCTCTACAGTTTCCACTCCTGCCCTTTTGTATTCGAATTCGGTAAAGCATCGGTGCGGTGACCGCTGTACTACAATTCTCAATTGAGGATAATGCTTCATCAACCATTTGCACTGTAATGGGGTTAATGCCACACGGTTGTCTGCGGGGATTTTGCCTTCTCTGATGAGTCCGATTGTTTTCATGTATCTATTATCAGCAACCACTGATTCCTTAAAGATAATCCGAAGCCATTAAAAGGGGAAGCCCTCTAATTTGGTTAGCTTTGCTATCATCATTACCCGTAAGGATGAATTATTTTGAATTGCTTCAAATCCCGGTGCAGTTAAAACCTGATAAGGAACTTGTTCGCAGAAAGTATTTTGAACAAACCCAAAAGCTAAACCAGGATCCTGATGCTACAGAAGAAAAGGTGCAAAACCTGAACAAAGCCTACCAAACCTTTAACAATTCTGATGAAACCATCCGTTATGTGTTAAAATGGAAAGGTTTACTTTCGGAAAAAGAAAACTACAAACTGCCGCCTTCTTTTTTATTACAAATAGAGGAAATCATTAATCCGGCTAAAAACCCTGATCTTTTAGCAAACCCAAACAAAAGAATGCGGGCCAGGGCACAGTTGGTAGAACTGGAGAAAGAAATTTATGAACCTGTTAAAAACATTGTTGAGAGCTATAAAGAAGGTGTTACTTCCCCGCAAAAGTTGCTGCAGGTAAAAGACTACTATTTTAAGAAAAAATATTTGCACCTGGTAGCACAACAATTAGAAGGAATGTTGTAATATTGCACCCTCTTTGAAACATGGATGTTTCCTCCCCTGCCCAGGTGGCGGAATTGGTAGACGCAGCAGACTCAAAATCTGCCGCCTTCACGGGTGTGCTGGTTCGATTCCAGTCCTGGGCACTGAAAAAAGCCTTATAAGTTATAACTTATAAGGCTTTTTTAATGCCCATACTACACCTGCCTCATTTTATCCCCATCCCAAAAAATAACCTTATTCTGAAAATAACTTTCATTGCAGGCAAGACATGGCGCTGCTGCTGAACCGTTTATGTTTTTTAAAAATTTCCGGCGATTGAAAGACATTAACGTTTCAGTAATTAGGTTTACAATAACGTAAAAAATCCTGTATTTAAATTAAATTACAATTAAGTCCTAAGAACGACAAGTACTTATTTAATTGACAAGCCCACTTCTATCCTACTGCCATTTAAGCGAAATGAAAAACTTAAAACTGGTAATCTATGAAACAACTAATTCTTAAGAAAGACTACCTGATAAGCACTGATTTTATAGCTTTTATATTACGGCTGATACTGGCTATCATTTTTATTGCACATGGCTCCCAAAAAGTTTTTGGTGTATTTGGAGGTAACGGATTACAGGGAACAACTCAATGGATGAGCTCTCAATTAGGAATCCCTCTATTTGCAGCTTATCTAGCTTGTTTTGTCGAATTATTTGCAGGCATAGGATTATTGATCGGCTTCTTATCCAGAATATGGGCATTATTATTAGTTATACAAATGTTGGTAGCAATGAGTATGGCACATACCGGTTTTTTTGCTCCAAAAGGAATAGAATTCCCATTGCTTATTCTATTTGTTGCTGTAACTATTTTTCTGACAGGTTCTGGAAAATACAGTGTAGACAACATGCTCGCGAAGTGATCTTGTATCGGAATATGATATAGAAGTAATCAATAAGTAAACGATTTTGCAATCTCTGCTCCTAGCTTTGCATTGTGCCTGATTAAAGCTATATTAGCCTGAAGACTTTCACCTTTTGTTTGCTCCGCAATGTATGTTAATAAAAAAGGCGTTACTGCTTTTCCCCTTATATTTTGTTCTTCAGCAGCTTCCAATGCCTGTTGAATATAACTTTCTATCTCTTCTGCCGGAACTTCTTCTTCAAGAGGAACAGGATTAGCAATTAAAACCGATCCATCCAGACCTAATGTCCACTTGGTGTGCAACAAGTCAGCAACTTCTTTTGCTGTATCCAATCTTAGAGGAGAGGAAAATCCGCTTTTCCGGGAGTAAAAACTGGGAAATTCATCCTGCCCTATTGTCACAACAGGAATACCCTTTGTTTCAAGATATTCCAGTGTCAATCCAATATCTAAAATTGACTTTACACCGGCAGAAATAACAGCTACAGAGGTCTGTGCCATTTCGGTAAGATCTGCAGAAATATCCATAGTTATTTGGGCTCCTCTGTGTACACCGCCTATGCCGCCAGTGACAAAAACTTTTATCCCTGCCATTGATGCAATGCGCATTGTAGCGGCCACAGTAGTGGCTCCATTTAATTTTTTACTCACGATATAGGGCATATCGCTCAAACTCACTTTCCTTATATCTTTTGCTTTGCCAAAGTATTCGAT
>CBKWHA010000285.1:0-6563 GCA_966674115.1 uncultured Chitinophagaceae bacterium | reverse complement strand
CTTTCGCCTTGCGCCAGGTGGAGCCCAGCAACGCCTGAATATAGATGCCGACTTAATTACTTATGGAAAGGTTATCGGTGCAGGTATGCCTGTGGGAGCTTTTGGTGGTAAAAGAGCGATCATGGAGCACATTGCACCCTTAGGCAATGTTTACCAGGCAGGCACTTTAAGTGGTAATCCTTTGGCCATGGTGGCCGGGTACGACCTACTTACAGAGTTAAATAATCACCCGTCAATTTACCAGGAACTGGATGAAAAGGCAATTTACCTGAAAGCCGGATTGGATAATGTATTGAGTGAAAGCGGGATTCCTTATGTCATCAACCAAATAGGTTCTATGCTGAGTGTCCACTTCAGTGCGCAACCTGTTATAGACTTTGCCACTGCATCTGCTGCAGACAATGCATTTTTCAATAAATTCTTTCACCACATGCTCAGCCACGGGATTTACTTGCCCCCATCAGCTTTTGAAAGCTGGTTCCTAAGCAATGCACTTACCTATGATGATCTGAATGAAACAATAGAAGTGGCGAGAAAATTCTTCACTAAATAAACAAAGCCGCTCCATTGTGAGCGGCTTTGTTTATTTAGTGCATAAAATAGCTGGCAATTCCTACCAGTATCAACACAATACCGCTTATGCGCTTTTCATTG
Organism: uncultured Chitinophagaceae bacterium; assembly: GCA_966674115.1. GTDB lineage: Bacteria > Bacteroidota > Bacteroidia > Chitinophagales > Chitinophagaceae > Flavisolibacter. The sequence continues at coordinate 5,909 of CBKWHA010000285.1, read as the reverse complement.
TGCTCAATAAATTCCGCACTTAACAGGTTGGCTCCTTTATAACCAAGGTTTACCAGGAGCAAAATTCCGGAGATGCTTACTACTGCATAAACAATAGCCATACCTGTTACCACCCCCATCCCATAAACGCCGGCAGATAGAAATAGGCTTTCCACTTCAAGGCAGGGAGAAAGAAACATCATAACAATAAAAATCAGGATCCAGCGCTGCCTGGACCGCTTGTAGGCAGCTACGTCCTGCTGACCACTGTGGTGGTGGTGCGGAAGATTTACAGAAAAATAGATCAAACCAAAAACAATCAGCAGGATGGAAGATGTAACATGAATGATCTGACCGTAATCTTCCTCCAGTTCTTTACCAATATAACCAAGCACAAGCCCCAAGGCTACTGTGCCCAACACATGCGCCAGAGCGGCAAGAAAAGTAATGCTGGTCACGTCTTTTGCCTTCCATTTTTCGGCACGGGCAACGGCAACCAGCGGCAACCAATGGTTAGGTATCAGGGCATGGATAATTGCTAAAATGAAAGTACCAGCTAAAACGCTTAACATGGAGAAAATAAAATATAAATGATAAAAGTAAGGAGGACTGAGCTAATAGACGTTATATTTCAACGGAATAACAGTTCACAGGGTTTCAGGCCCGTATGTTTTTTAAAAGCAGTTGAAAAATGCGAAATAGAAGAATAGCCTAACATCAACGACACTTCAGTTACACTGAGCCCCTTCTCATATAAAAGATATTTGGCATGCTCCATACGTTGGCTTTGGTAAAACTCAAAAATGGTAGCACCGAACATTTCCTTGAATCCCTTCTTTAAATAACACTCATTCATGGCCACCCTGCGGCTTAAATCCTTGATTGTAATAGGCTCTCCGATCTGCTGGATGAGGATCTCCCTTGCTTTCAGCAATTTGTCTTTATCAGCTTCATTCGACAGGAACCTGCAGGTGACAGTTTCTATTTCCTTTTCACCCAGGATACAATCCATGCTGTATAGAAGCAGCATTTGCGTCTGGGCATTTACAAAGATATTTTCCAGGGTATCATTGTAATTATGGTTGAGCAAACCATCCAGCACGAGACGCATGCGGTTGCAAAGCGGAATGATCTTGGCAAATGAAGCCGGATGCCGGAAAGTTAGAATCTCATCACTAAATTCAACACTGTTTTTACGTGGCTTTGCAAACTGAGACAGCACTGTGGAGGTAAACACAAAGCTTAGGATATTGATGCTGTCAAATTTATCGTTACAGTTAACAGAGGTATGCGCTTTACAATGGCCGCAGTCTGTTTCCGACTGCCGGCAGTACATATTACCAGAAACACAAAATCGAAGTTCCAGATGGGCCTTTTCAGGTTCGTTTTTCACCACTTGATATTTCAGCATGCCTGTATCTTCAGCCATCCAATCGTCCGGCTTTATAAACCTTTTAATAGAATAATGTACAGAACCCGGAATCTGGCGACGGGTTTCTAAAACCAGTTGCTGGTGCATTTCAGGCTGTTCGACAATTGCTTCAAATGTGGTTGCTGCATCCTCCATGGTTGGCAAAAGTACATCCAAATAGCCGAGCAAACCGTCAAAGTATTGTCAAAGACACACTTTCTGCCTTAACTCCAAACTCTTCACACCACCCCTGCCCTTAAAATCTTTTCACTAACTCCCCTTTAGGGGTTGGGGGTATTTTCATACTTTCGCCGCATGCAATCGGAAAACTGTACTCACCAAGAATTTCAACAAACTCTAGCTTCAGAAGTTAGAATAGATGGCGTAGGCATTCACAGCGGCCAAACGGTTGAAATCGTATTAAAGCCTGCTGAATCCAATACAGGCATTGTTTTTCAACGGGTAGACCTGCCCGGAAAACCTACCGTAAAGGCAGATGTAGATAATGTAATTGAAACTACCCGCAGCACAACCATTGAAGCGAATGGCGCCAGGGTAAGCACCATTGAGCATTTAATGGCGGCTTTGGTTGGTTGCAGCGTAGACAATGTATTAGTGGAGATCAATGCGCCGGAAGTACCCATCCTTGACGGCAGTGCTTCACCCTTTGTAGAAGTTATTGAAAAAGTAGGAGTCCAGAAACAAAATGCTCCCAAAATATATTATACACTGGAACATAATATCAGCTTTGTCGATGAAGCGAAAAAGGTGGAAATGGTGGCATTGCCTTACCATGAATACCGTATCAACACACTTATAGATTTTAATTCACCCGTGCTGGGAACACAGCATGCTTCATTGAAGCATATCTCACAATTTAAAAATGAGATTTCCCCCTGCCGTACCTTTTGTTTCTTCCACGAGTTGGAATACCTGCTGGATCATAACCTGATTAAAGGCGGCGATCTGAACAATGCCATTGTTGTAGTGGATAAGCCGGTAACAGAACAGCAGGTTTCGCGCCTGTCCAAGATCTTTCAAAAGAATGATGTGCGGGTTACAGAAGGCGGCATCCTGAATAATCTTGACCTGCGCTTCCCCAACGAACCTGCCCGTCATAAACTGTTGGATGTCATCGGCGACCTGGCATTGGTAGGTTTTCCATTTAAGGCTCATATTATTGCCAACCGGCCCGGGCATTCTTCAAATGTGGCCTTTGCAAAGAAAATAAAGGAACATATTAAGAAAAACAGACACAAACTGGGCATTCCTAAATACGACCCAACTAAGGCCCCGCTGTTGGATGTACATGCCATTGAAAGAAGGCTTCCTCACCGCTACCCGTTTTTGTTGGTAGATAAAATAATTGAGCTGACTGACAAACAAGTTGTGGCCGTAAAAAACGTTACCTATAATGAACCTTTCTTCCAGGGTCATTTCCCGGGTAACTGTGTGATGCCAGGCGTATTGCAGGTAGAAGCCCTTGCACAAACCGGTGGCATTCTGACCATTCCCGACGACCCGGATCATGATTATGACACTTATTTTTTAAAAATTGATAACTGTAAATTCAAAAACAAAGTAGTGCCCGGCGACACCTTGATTTTAAAAATGGAATTAATGAATCCGGTTCGTCGTGGTATTTGTGAAATGAAAGGAACTATTTTTGTCGGCGATAAAGTTGTTACTGAAGCTGACATGGTTGCTCAAATTGTAAAGAAACCCAAAGTTAGATTATGATTTCACCGCTGGCGTCTGTTCATCCCAATGCAAAACTGGGCAACAATGTTACAATTGAACCTTTTGCAGTTATTCACGATAACGTAATCATTGGAGATGACTCGCATATAATGTCTCATGCTGTCATTATGCCTTTAAGCCGCATTGGCAAAGGCTGTAAAATTTTTCCTGGTGCCGTTATCGGTGCTATTCCGCAAGATTTGAAATTTATAGGCGAAGAAACTACCGCAGAAATAGGTGACTATACCACGATACGTGAATATGTAACGATCAACCGCGGCACTAAAGATAAATGGAAAACCATTGTAGGCAGCCATTGCCTGATCATGGCTTATGCACATATTGCCCACGATTGTATTGTAGGCAACAGTGTAATATTGGCAAATAGCGTGCAACTGGCTGGACATGTAGAAGTTGGTGACTTTGCTGTTATAGGCGGATTGACAGCAGCCAAACAGTTTACACGCATTGGCGCTCATACTTATATTGGCGGACAAAGTTCTATACGTAAAGACGTACCTCCTTTCATTAAAGCTGGTCGTGAACCAATGAGTTATGCAGGCATCAATGTAGTCGGTTTACAACGCAGGCACTTCAAGCCAGAGCAAATACAAACGATCTCTCAGATCTATCATATCCTTTTTGTTCAAAACCTGATTACTTCCAATGCATTGAAACGAATTGAAGAAGAGGTTGCTGATGGTGAGTTGAAAAAAGAGATCGTAAATTTTGTACTACAGTCCAAAACAGGCATCATTAAAAGGTATTCAAAAAATAATGTGGATGAAGATTAAGCTTTCCGGAGCCGGTAAGCGGTTTAACCGCGAATGGATTTTCCGAAATGCTGATCTTGAATTTGTTTCAGGTGTTTCCTACGCCATTACCGGGCCCAACGGGTCCGGTAAATCCACACTCCTACAGAGCATAGCCGGCATGCTGCACCTCAGCGAAGGCTCCATCAGCTATGCAAATTCCAACACGATCATCCCTCCTGACAAGGCTTTTCAATACATTTCCTTCTGCGCTCCTTACCTGGAAGTGATTGAAGAAATGACACTGGTTGAATTCCTGGATTTTCATTTCCAGTTTAAAAATTACCTGGGAGGCATGAACAGGCAAAGGGTAATTGAAGCCATCGGGTTGGAAGCGGCTGCCCATAAACAGATCCGTTATTATTCTTCGGGTATGAAGCAGCGGGTGAAGCTGGCACAGTCCATTTTTACAGACACTCCAGCGGTTCTCCTGGACGAGCCTTGTAGTAATCTGGATATACAAGGTATTGAACTATACCACTCCCTGATCCAAAAATATTGTAAAGACCGGCTGGTGATTGTTTGCTCCAACGATGAAGTAGAATATAGCTTTTGTGAGGAACGGATCCCTATCACTGACTTTAAAATCAATTCCTTCAGACGACTTTAAAACTCCGCCAATCCACGGTTACCGCTGGCTGGCAATGATCAAATTCAAATCTGTATACTTTAAGCCAAAACGCTCACTCAAGTAGAAATTGGTTAAGGCGCCTTTAAACAAATAAATGCCACTACGTGCATGAATATTGTGCCAGATCAGTTTTTCAAACCCACCTTCATCTCCGGCTTTCAGCAATAGAGGCATTAATACATTGCTGATGGCCTGGGAAGCGGTACGGGCAAAACCAGATGGAATATTAGGCACACAGTAATGAATAACTCCATACTTCAGATAGATGGGGCATTCATGTGAAGTGATTTCAGACGTTTCAAAACAACCTCCCCGGTCAATGCTTACATCTATGATCACACTGCCTTTGCGCATGCTGCTGACCATTTCTTCTGTCACAACGATCGGAGTGCGACCAGTATCAGACCCGATGGCGCCAACGGCCACTTCGCAGGTCTTTAGCTGTTTGGCCAGCATACGAGGCTCTAGAACGGACGTCCAAAGCCGGTGGCCAATATTGTTCTGCAGCCGTTTTAGGCGGTAGATGCTGTTGTCAAAAACTTTAACGGAGGCACCCAATGCCAGGGCAGCCCGTGCAGCATATTCACCCACAATGCCTGCACCAAGGATAATTACTTTGGTAGGTGCAATACCAGATATACCGCCCAGCAACACTCCTTTTCCATGGTTAGCCGAACTTAAGTACTGGGCTGCTATCAACATAACGGCGCTACCAGCGATCTCGCTCATACTGCGCACGATGGGATAAGTGCCGCTATCGTCTTTCAGATTTTCGAAAGAAATGGCAGTGATGCGCTTTTCCATCATTTTCTGCAGCAATTCAGCCTTCAGAATGCTCAAATGAATGGGAGAAATGATCATTTGGTTGAATTGCAGCAGCGGAAGATCGTCATCAACAACGGGTGCGCTTTTAATAAGAATGGGCGCCTTATATACTTCTTCACGGTTGTACACCACTTTTGCCCCGGCCTCGCTGTAATCCCTGTCGGCAAAATGGGCAGCCTCTCCGGCGTTGTGCTCAATAGTTACCTGGTGCCCGTTACTGACCAAAACACTTACGGCATCCGGCGTAAGGGCGATGCGGTTTTCCTGTAAGGTGATCTCTTTAGGAATACCTATTTGAACTTGTGCACCTTTGGGCTTAATATCCAGTGTCTCTTCTAATGTTTCAAAACTGAACGAGGTGCTGATAATTGGTTTTTGCTGCGACATAAGCAGGGCCTTGCATCTAAATTTAAGGGTACAAATTACGATCTTATTTAGAAAGCGCAGCAGATGGGATTTCCACTTTTATTTCACGCTTGTTCTCACCAACGGCTTTAATCGATACATGGAC
>CBKWHA010000284.1:0-6617 GCA_966674115.1 uncultured Chitinophagaceae bacterium | reverse complement strand
CAATAAACTCAAAGAACTAATTCGAAAGTTCATTATCTGTTCGTGACACTCAATATCCAGGGTTTTGGATCAACTTAGGATTTAACTGTACTTCCGAAAATGGAATCGGAAAGAGCAGTCTGTTTTGTGTGACATTGTACGTGCTGGGTACTAAGTTGGGATGCTTACTACTTGCCTTTAAAGCCGCACCATAAGCACTCAGGACTTCGATTGCTTTTCCGGTTCTTACCAGGTCTAGCCATCTTTTATTTTCAAAAGCCAATTCTACCCTTCTTTCATGTAATATGGTATCACGCAGTTGTGATTGATCTGTTGTGGAAATTGATGCTACACCTGCTCCGAAAGCTCTGTCTCTCACCTGGTTCAGATATGGCAATGCCTCTGCAGATTTACCTTGCTCGTTCAAAGTTTCCGCCAGCATTAACAGCACTTCTGAATAGCGGTAAACAGGCCAGTTCTCGTTTGTATTGGGAGAACTACCATTAGGAGCAGGAAGTGGCAGGTGGAGGTATTTCTTTATAAAAGGTTGTGCGACAAAAGAGCCATTTGCGGCTGTATATCCATCAGCGATTGAGGCCGCCTTTCTTTTATCACCTGATTCATAAGTTGCTATTACATCATCTGAAGGCGTATTCCAGCCACCAGTGCTACCATTATTGAAGCTAAAGCCAACAATCGGCTTGAGATCTGTAATATTGGGCATGAAGATGTAAGCAAAGGAACTCTGCAGACCCAAATTACCTTGTTGGTATTGCACTTCAAAGACGGACTCTGTACTGTTCTTGTTAGCAGGATCAAAAACGGCTGCATAGTCAGATAGCAAAGAATATTTTCCTGAATTCACCACTTCTTTCAATACCGTTTCTGCTTGTGTCCATTGCTTTTGAACAATGTATACATTGGCTAATAAAGTTTTTGCAGCGCCTGAAGTAGCACGTCCCTTTTCCTGTTGTGACTTGTCAGGCAATAAAGTAGCGGCTTCTTGTACATCTTTTATGATCTGTGCATATACTTCCACTTTAGGCGTACGGGACATGGTTGATTTGACATTGATGATCTCATCAGCACTGCCTGCTGTAGGTGTTAAGGTAAGCGGCACGTCGCCAAAATATTGAACCAGGTCAAAGTAGGACAAGGCTCTTAAGAAAAGCACTTGTCCTTTCAGGTTCTTCTTCACGTTGTCATCAAAAGTTGCCCCGTCAATTCTTGCCAGCACTTCATTAGCATAAGCAATAATGCGGTAATTAGAAGTCCATTTATTAGCCGTAGGTGCCGCTGTTGGATTGTCTATAAAATCCGCTATTTCTTCGCGAACCAACTGGCCACGGTTAGAATTGTTATAAATGTAGTGTGCATTATCAGAGCGCATTTCACCCATTATATAAGCATCGTTATACAGATTGCGCAATGGAGCGTAAGTTGCATTCACAGCCTGAACAAAATCAGTTTGTGTTTGAAAGAAGTTATTGGTACTAATAAAGTTCTGCGGCTCAACGGTCAAGAAATCTTTTTTACAGGAGCTCAAAGAGATCAGAAGAATTCCTGCAACTATTATTTTTATATTCATGGTTAAGAATAATTAGTTGTGATGGATAGTTTTGTCATCAATTACAAACCAAGGTTTACACCCAAAGTAAAGGTTCGTGGTACCGGGTAAGCCGTAAAGTCAAGCCCTTGCTGCAATGGATTGGTGCCACCTGTATTCACTTCCGGATTTGTACCATGATAATCAGTAATCACTAAAGCCTGTTGCACACTGCCGTATACACGAAGATCACGCAGTACATTCCTGCTCTTCAATGGAATGTTGTATCCTAAGGCGATATTTTTAATTGTCAGGAAACTGCCGTCGCTTACCCAACCTGAATGAGCATTACGGAAAAGACCGGTAGTGCCTGCCAGTGTACGTGGAATGCGACCATTACCAGGATCCTGTTCTGATTTCCATCTATTGGCTACGTCTTTGGTTACATTGAATACACCGTCCAGGTTATTAATGGTTTCCAGTGTGGTGTACATTATATCATTGCCATAAGAACCAGAGGCTACGATAGAAAGATCAAAGTTGTTATAGGTAAATGTGTTGGTCAGACCAAAAATGAAGTCAGGATTCGGGTTGCCGATTATGGTTCTATCATCAACAGTAATCTTACCATCGTTATTCACATCTTTCATTTTGGCAGTACCTACATTGGAAGTCTGAAACTTGGGAGACTTATTGAAATCTTCCTGGTTCATATACACACCCTCGAACACATAGCCCCATAACATCCCGATCGGTTCGCCCACTTTTGTGATGTTCCGTTCTGTACCGCCACCCAATGCAGCATTTGCTGTTCCTAATTTTTCTACACGGTTGCGGTTGAAGGAGATATTGAAATCGGTATTCCACTTCAGTTTATTCACCAGGTTTTGAGAGCTGATGGTGAATTCATGTCCCCAGAATTTGAGTTCTCCAATGTTTGCCTGGAAATTGGAAAAGCCAGTATAGGTTGGTATAGGCACATTGAACAGAAGACCGCTGGTGGTTTTGTTGTAGTAGTCATAGCTCAAGGAAACCCTGTTTCCAAACAAGCCAACATCTACACCCAAGTCAAACTGTTTGGTTTTCTCCCAACCCAGATTTGGATTTTCCAATGTTGTTACCGCATTTCCAGATGCCAGTGTATTATTGAAGACATAATTATTTGAAGAACCGCTATTCACGGCACTCACACCAGCATAGTAAGAATAGTTCCCAATATTATTATTCCCAGTTGCACCATAGCTGGTCCTTAATTTCAGGAAAGAAAGCCCCTTTATTCCCTTCATGAAGTCCTCATCGGAAACCACCCATCCCGCTGAAACAGATGGGAAATTACCCCATTTGTTATCTGAGCCGAACCGCGACGAACCATCACGACGTAAAGAGGCTGTTAGAAGGTATTTGCCTTTGTAGTTATAGTTCAAACGTGCAATATATGAAAGCAAGCTCCACTCCTGGATCTCACTTGTTGGAACAAACGTAGTTGCAGCACTTAAGGTGCGTACTTTATCATTTGGAAAATTAGTCGCAACGATATTGCTGTTATCACCCCTGAACTTTTGTACCGTATAACCAGCCAGGGCATCAATACCATGATCACCCAATGACTTTTTATAGTTCACAGTATTCTCAGACAGCCATGTATAGAACTGGTTGTTGTTCTGCGTTAAATCTCCTGATGGACGTGGCGGTGCTGTATTCCAGCCTGCAGATGTGGAAGGAGAAAAATAGTTAAATAAAGTCTGGCCCAGTTCTGCATTGATAGAAGTTTTTAATATCAGGCCTTTGATGGCTTCATATTCCAGGAATGCATTTGATAACAAGCGACTGGACTTAGTTGTGGCATCAGCTTCCTTGGCTACACGGTACCAGTTTGGATTGGGGAACATGCCGGGAGAAGTAGCTGTTAATGGCAAGCTACCATCAGGATTGATTGCCGGAGCAAGAGGTGAAGAAATGATAGCGTTCTGCAAAAGACCGCCTCCAGAACCTGTTGAAAATGGACTGCCATCAGTGGCCCTACCAGTAGTTATAGCATAAGTTGGTGCCAGGTTCACACCTAATCTTAGTTGATCATTAAATCGGTAATCGGAATTTACACGCAATGAGAACCGCTTAAAACCGGAGTTAATAATCACACCTTCCTGGTTAAAGAAGCCCAACACAGCAGCCGTACTGAATTTATCTTTTCCAGCGGTTAATGAAATACTATGATTTTGAATGGGGGCCGTTCTGGTTAACATGTTATACCAATTTGTTCCCCCTCCAATTGCATTCAAATCGACATTATTATAATAATCGAGTCTCTCTTTATATGCAGCATAGCCTGGAGCCGTTGGTAGTACTGCATTTTCTTGCAGCCGCTCCAATTGATACTGCGTGAACTCTCTTGCATTCATCACATCAGGCATACCGCTTTCCGGAATGCGCTGAACGCCATAATAACTGTTGACACCAATACTGGTTTGTCCAGTTTTGGCGCGTTTGGTAGTTACAATCACCACGCCATTGGTTGCCCTGGAACCATAGAGGGAGGTAGAAGCTGCGTCTTTAAGCACGGAGATGCTTTCTATTTCATCGGGATTTAAAGTATTCAGATCACCAGTGATCGGAAATCCATCCACTACATAGAGCGGCTGATTACCTGCAGAAATGGAAGCTTGCCCTCTGATCCGGACACTCATACCCTCTCCCGGCCTTCCTGTTGTTTGCAAGATTTGAACGCCAGCCAGTTTACCTTGTAACTTTTGCGATACCTGTGCCACCGGAAGGTCCTGGAGTTCTTTTGCGCTTACTGTTTGCACAGCACCAGTGGCCGTTCTTTTTGTGGTATTACCATAAGCAACCACAACCACATTGTTCATGGACTGAGCTGATTGAGCTAATTGGATATTCAGCGCCGATCTACCATTCACGTTTATGGCTTGAGCCTCATAACCTACAGTACTAAATTGCAAAACGGCATCATCAGGCACGGTCATACTAAATTTACCTTCAGCATCCGTAGTGGTTCCCATTGAAGAACCTTTGACCACTACGCTTACTCCGGCAATAGGTTGCCCATTTTGATCTAGAACAGTACCCGTTACAGTTTTGGTCTGAGCCAAAAGTGTTACAAAAGAAAAGATAAGGATAGGGCAAAGCAGTAGCTTCCCTAATCTATTAAGGGCGTACAATGGCTTCATGGCAGGCAGGTTTTATTATTTTTTCCTAGTGATCGTTAGTTCATTTTGGTTCACTAAAGCTGAATAAAAAGGGTTTTTACTTTATTAAAAGTTAGTAAAGCGCTTTAACTGGCCCCTTAAGAACTACCAACTAACCGAAGATAATCAAAAAAAATAGAAAACAAACGAAAGTTATAATAATATTTTTCCAAATCGCTTCTGAACGCCTAATCCAGAAAGATAAATAAAAGAAAGAAAAAAGTAATTGAAACAAAATTAGCCAGCCCAAACCTAAATGGCACTGTCGTTTAGGAAAAGATAGCTGTATTTGATCCTATGCATAAATTAAAATCAATACAATTGTCAGAGAAAACGAAAGTTGAAATCAAGCGGAATTATTGGCAATCTATCTGGAACAAGGAGAAGAAATCCTGTGTGATCCAGGTCGAATTACCAACTAAAGGCTAAGCAGGGAGTAGTGTTGTATTACAATATGGTTGAAGGATTATGAGCCCGACGAGCTACCGCTGCTCTACATGAAAAAAATTGTCTGAAACCCTTATCTGTTGCGAGTGTCAAAAATCTATCAATACAAAAATATCAGAAAAAAACGTAAAAGTGTTAACCTTAACGATTTTAGGTGTTTCTTACAGTGGCGATAGTCTGGGTTACTATCAGCCTAGATAAAGATATAGTGTTGCATAGAATTAAGAAAATTGATTGTAGTGATACAGCCGCCATTGAAGAAAAACCCAAGTTGTACGCTGGCTGAAGACATCTTTCAACTATAGCTTTTATCGATTTTTATGAATGCATCTTTATCCAGTCTCCACTCAAGGAGCCCTCTTATGTCCCTATAGACGTCCCTTTTGACCCATTTTGATATTTCTCTACTTGTTTCTTCATAATCTCCTAAATGCTCATAAAAAGCTACTCCTGCTGCATTCCATAATTCCTTTTCTTTTTGTCCAAAACACCATTCAGCAAAAGAATAGATTCTTTCAAGTTTCACAGTATCATTCTGCTTATGGGCTGCTACTGCTGCAGGAAGGAGTTCAAAGAAAACACTATAGATAGAAGTATCAGGCTGTTCGAAGTCTCTTTTCAACTCAGGAAGGCATTCTATTGCTTTTCGTCTCCAAGTACTCATATTTTTAAATGATTCGGTGGTAGCGCACAACAGTTTAATGGCTTGCTGCCCTTACAGGACGTCCGTGTTCATGAAGCACAGCCCTTATTCTGTACTAAGGTAATGTTACTGAAGCTGAAATACAAGAGAAAGCCTGTATGACAGCACAACTTATTGTTATGGGCATGGCCTTTTCTGTCAAATGAATGTTTTGAACTCTCTTTCAGCAATTTCAAAATCGGCTCCTATATCTACTTGCTTGGTATCAATGGTATCATGAAATTCGGGGTGTGCTCCATAGTCTCCTGTCCATGTGCAATAAAGTTCTACAGGGTTGCCATTCCGAATCTCAGATTCTATAAGAGCAACCAGACGTAAAGTCTGGTTAAGGTATTGCTCCTGATTATGAAGTAGCTTCTCGACTTTTTCTTGATGCCGTTTTTCCCACTCAGGGTATGATCCGCTCAGTTTGCGCACTTTATTGAGAATTTTCTGTGCTGGTGTAATCTGTCCTACTGTTTCTTCACTCTGCTGGTTGGATTTTATACCAAAGTCACAGCTACAGCCACGGCTAGTGCCTGCATAGTAAACATAGGGGTTATTGAATACCTGGCGCACAGGCAAGAACTCTCCTGAGATTTTTTCTAAATGAAAATCGGGATGTGCTTCCTCAAAGGGAATCTCTTGCAGATCTGTCTTTGTTCCTATAAAAAGCATCTTACACATACGAGGAAGGCTTGCCCATAACGGAGATGAGGCTTTCCAAAGTGGCAGCAGTCTGGGTTACTGTCGTTGAGCC
>CBKWHA010000283.1:0-6688 GCA_966674115.1 uncultured Chitinophagaceae bacterium | reverse complement strand
ATTTTAATATATCACTGAACAGGAATAAAGTTTTGAAGTTAGGGCCAAATAACGCGCCCATTGAAATAGACGAATGGGGTTATTTTGTAACAGAGGTAGGCCAGCCCATTTCCAATTACAAAGGATACATCTTTGATGGTATCTACAACAACCAAAGCGAAATTGATAAATCTGTATATTATGCCGGTGCAGCACCTGGTGATCCCATTATCCGTGATGTAAACGGCGATAAAAAGATAGACATCAATGACCGTACTATTTTAGGTAATATTCAACCTGATTTTACTGCAGGCCTTACCAACACGTTCACGTATAAAGGCTTTGAATTCTCCTTTATGCTGCAAGGCGTGTTTGGTAGCGAGATATGGAACCAGCAGACCCGTTTCAGTAAATTCTGGAACGATAGCCGTAACTCCTACGCTTCTGTAACAAACTATTGGAAATCGGAACAGGAACCCGGCGATGGCAAAACATTTAAACCTTATGCCACTTATCCTGCCAACGCAAAAGGTAAAGCCGCTTTTATTCAGGGCTACTCTACCTACTGGATGGAGGATGGCACCTTTGTAAGGGTTAAAAACCTGAGAGTTGCTTATACATTACCGCAAACCATACTTAAAAATGCACCCATAAAAAATGTACGGTTATATGCTAATGCAGAAAACGTATACGTGTTCAGCGATTATGTGGGTTATGATCCGGAAAACAGTACCTATTCAGTAGGCACTTCTTCGGCACCAGGTGCCAACGGGGGTAGTGCAAACAATCCTCCGGGTTTGTTGCTGGGAGCTGACTATGGCGCCTATCCGATTCCTTTGATTTTAACGTTTGGCGTTAAAATGGATTTTTAAAATTGTCTACCAACTTAAAAAGTTAGTAAAATGAAAAATTGTAACATAGCATATATACTCGCATTTGTGGTAATACTAAGCAGTTGTAAAAAATCATTTCTTGAGTTAAGTCCTGTTTCTAACGCCAATGCAAATGCGGTCTTTAAGACCAGGAGTGACTTTGACCTGGCAGTCAATGCTGCCTACGCAACTTTATATACTATTTATGCACCCAAAGGGGCTATGTCGTTTACCGGTGAATTAATGTCTGATAATGTTACAGTCTCCACCCTGGCTATTTCTGGTTCGTTTACCATTGTAGATCAGCAGGCATTTCGCGATTATACTGTCGCGTCAAACAATTCAGGTGTTTATAACTTCTGGGTAGATTATTATACCTCTCTGTACCAGGTTAATATTGTCTTGGATAAAATAGTGGGTGCCGACCTTGATGAGGCATATAAAAAACAAATTATCGCCGAAATGAAATTTTTGAGAGCATTGTATTATTTCAATATGGTGCAGATGTGGGGCGATTTACCACTGGTAACAAAACCGATCATTGGTGAAGAGGCTTATGCTATGAAGCGGTCCCCTAAGGCAGATGTTTATAATTTGATCGTCGAGGATTTAACGGCAGCCGCTGCAGATCTTGCAGAACCCGGTAGTGAGCCTGCCAAAGGAAGAGCGTCCAAAGGTGCGGCTAAAACACTGCTGGGCAAAGTGTATCTGACCATGGGTGATAAAGCTAAGGCTGCACAAACTCTAAAAGAAGTGGTAGACAATTATGGTGGTTCCAAATACGATTTGTTGCCTGGTTTCGGTTCCTTGTGGGGAAACACCTCAGCCCATAAAAACACTAAGGAGTCCATCTTTGAAATTCAATACCTGGGCGGTGCTGCCAATCCATACAGTACTTACTGGTCAGCCTTTGCTCCTTTCGAAAATTTCTCTATCACGAAATATGGAGGCGGAATGAATATGGTGACTGATGATTTGTACAACGAATATGAGAATGGTGATACCCGTAGGGATGTATCATTTTTCACAGGTTACGATAAAGGCGGTGTTTTTGTGCCCATCAAGTTCAATAAAAAATGGGTGGATCTTACAGCGCCGCTTGACGGAGGAGTAGAGGCTAGCAACAATAATTTCATGATACTGCGTTATGCCGATGTATTGTTGCTGCTTACTGAGGCTACCGGCGATCCGCAATACATGAACAGGGTAAGGGCAAGAGCCGGGCTACCACTTTTTGGTTCAGCCGGATATCCTTCTGCCAAATATCCGACAATTGAACTTGCAGTAGAGCATGAACGGCGTATGGAGTTTGCGCTTGAATTTCAACGTTGGTTTGACCTAAAAAGAACAGGGCGTGCAGTTGCTGTACTTTCTGCAAAGGGCAAAGCAGTTAACAATGATAAATTATTACTGCCTGTGCCACAATATGCGCTAGGTCAAAATCCCAACCTAGGCCCGCAAAATCCTGGTTACTAGTAGCTGAGCCCAATTCAGCAGTAGCAATCAGAGTCAATTTTTTATTGAAATAACAAAAACCCGGTTTAGGATCCCGTTGGATTGATAAGCCGGGTTTTTGTTTATGAATCCTACTCTAAACCAGTATTTTCTTTTATTATTTTCTATTTCTTTCTTTTATTTTCGTTTTTATTGGGTTGTTCCATAATATTTCTTTACTTTAGAGTAAAAAGTAACTAATAAGGTATGATTGCAAACCAAAGGCGGGAGAAGATCTACGAACTGATCAAAGAAGATGGTTCAGCCAAAGTCATTGATCTTGCCAAAATATTTAAGGTAACGGAAGTCACTATTCGTCAGGATTTGGAAAAGCTGGAAAGGGATGGTCTTGTTATTAAGGAGCATGGAGGAGCTTTTTTAAAAAATATTAAAGACCAGGTACAGGCGTTTTCCTTGGCCAACCTGGAGAACATGGATAAAAAAGAGCGTATAGCTCTTAAGTGCCTGGATTTTATTGAAAGTGGTGATACAATTATCCTGGATTCCGGTACTACTACCACAGAGATTGCAAAGAAGCTGAAAGGCTTTAAAAATCTCACTGTAATTACCAATGCATTGAACATCGCATTGCTCCTGGGGGCCGAGCCTGGTATAGAGGTGATCGTAACAGGCGGGGAGTTTAAACCGCCTACGCTTTCCCTTACAGGCCAGAAGGCGGCAGATTTCTTCAAAGGCTTAAATGTTCAGAAGTTGTTTTTGGCTACTGCCGGTATATCGCTGAAATCGGGCCTTACCTATCCAAGTATTAGTGACCTGGTGGTGAAAAAAGCCATGATAGATGCTGCTGATACTACCTACCTGGTGGCAGACTCCACTAAGATGGGCAAGAGTGCCTTTGCCAGCTTGGGTGCTCTGTCTCTGATCGACTACATAATTACCGACGCCGCTATAGAAGAAAAACATAAGCAGGTATTTAGAGACCAAGAAATTGAATTGATCATCGCAGCATAAAAGATTGCAGCTTAAAGAGTCTTAAATGGAAAGAAAAACAAATGAAAAAGTAACATTAGGAGTCATTATTGGTAACAGGGACTTTTTTCCGGATAAACTGGTAGGAGAGTGTCGCGCCGACCTTTTGGAAGCTTTTGCCAAAACTGGTATCAAACCTGTAATGCTTGAAGAAAGTGATACGAAACTGGGTGGGGTAGAGACCTTCCAGGAGGCGCAAAAATGTGCAGCCTTGTTCAGAGCCTTTGCAGACGAGATCATGGGCATATTGGTAGTACTGCCCAACTTCGGTGATGAAAAAGGAGTGGCCGATACTATTAAACTGGCAGGACTCGATGTGCCGGTCTTGGTGCAGGCCTATCCTGACGATTTAAATAAACTGGACGTCGCCCGCAGAAGGGATGCCTGGTGCGGCAAGATCTCTGTATGTAACAACTTTTACCAGTACGGGATCAAATTTACCCTGACTGAAAAGCATGTGGTGCACCCTTCTGATCCAGGCTTTCTGAAAGACCTTTCAGACTTTGCTGCGACCTGCCGTGTGGTAAGGGGGCTGAAAAGAGTTAGGATAGGAGCCGTTGGAGCAAGGCCTGGTGCGTTCAATACGGTCCGGTATAGCGAAAAGATATTAGAGCGGAACGGTATTTCCGTAGTTACTGTTGATTTATCGCATATCCTGGGACATGCCAACAGGTTATCCCTTGCTGATCAAAGCGTAGTGGAAAGAATGGAGAAAATTAAAAGTTACGCTCCTTCAGGCCGTACGCCTCATGAAAAGCTGGTGCAGATCGCAAAGCTTGATGTGGCGCTCAGTTCCTTTATGGAAGAACATGCCCTGGATGCAACAGCTATCCAGTGCTGGACATCACTGCAGCAAAATTATGGCTGTAATGTGTGTACCAGCATGAGTATGATGAGTGAGAATATGTTACCCAGTGCCTGCGAAGTAGACGTTACGGGTACTTTAAGCATGTATGCCATGCAGTTGGCCTCTGGTTCGCCAAGCGCCCTGGTTGACTGGAATAACAACTATGCTAATGATGATGAAAAATGCGTGCTCTTTCATTGTGGCAACTGGGCCAAATCATTCCTTCCGGATATTGAAATCAGTACAGCGCCGATACTAGGTACCACAATAGGTGAGGAAAATACATATGGTGCATTGGCTGGACGCACTCCTGCTTCACCACTTACCTATGGAAGAATCAGTACTGATGATCCAAAAGGCATTATCAAAGCATACATTGGAGAAGGTGAGTTGACTGATGACGAATTGAACACTTTTGGTACCAGGGCTGTAGCAAAAATTCCAAACCTGCAAGGGTTGATGCAGTTTGTTTGCCGCAACGGATTTGAACATCATGTGGTCATGAATGCTTCTAAAACTGCAGGCATCCTGAAAGAGGCTTTGGGTAATTATATGGGCTGGGAGGTATATCATCACGACAACCTTCCTCGTGTAAATGGAAGCCTGGGCTAAGCCTGCCTTTTATAATTACTTAATAATAAATAATTCATTAAATAACAAAAGCCATCTCCGGAATCTGAGTGCTCGTATCGTTTCTCCCTGTAAGAGAGGTGCGAAGGGCGCTCCCCTTTAGGGGCAGGGGGTGCGAGGGCGGAACTATGACGGAAAAAGAATTAGCCTTAAAATCGATCGCCTACCGCAAAAGTATATTGAAGTATATAGTAGGCGCCCAAGCCGGACATACCGGGGGAAGTTTGTCCTGCATCGATATATTGAATGTATTGTACAACTACGTTCTGAATGTAGGTCCTGAGAACTTTACATCCCCGGACAGGGATCGTTACATACAAAGCAAGGGGCATTGTGTAGAAGCTCTTTTTGTGGTGCTGGCAGATAAAGGCTTTTTCCCCTATTCAGACCTGGAAACCTTGTGCAGGTACAAATCTCATTACATTGGTCATCCTACCAGAAAAGTAAAAGGCATTGAACAAAATACAGGTGCTCTGGGGCATGGATTGTCTATTTCTGTTGGAACAGCTCTGGCCGCCAAAATGGATCATAAAGAGTACCGTGTCTTTACACTACTCGGCGATGGTGAGTTACCTGAAGGTTCCAACTGGGAGGCAGCTTTATGCGCTGCTCATTATAAACTGGATAACCTCTGCGCCATTATTGATCATAACAAATTGCAGATAACGGGAAGAACCGCCGATGTCTGCAACACTGATCCTGTTGACAGCAAATTTGAAAGTTTTGGCTGGGCCGTAAGACATGTGGACGGCCATAACTTCAAAGAACTGAAAGAAGCTTTCGATGCGCTTCCTTATTCAAAAGGAAAGCCAAGCCTCATTATAGCACATACGATCAAAGGAAAAGGTGTCAGCTACATGGAAAACGGGCTCAAGTGGCACCACGGAGTTCCAGGCAAAGAACAATATGTAAAGGCCATTGAAGAATTGGACAATGCGATGGGTGCATTGTAATAAAATTATCAACTAAATAATTTGAATCATCGTGGGAGCAATAATGGAAGTAATAGGCACTGATAAAGCAAATCTTGAGGTTTTTGCAAGGACATTGCAGGATCTGGCACTGAACGATCGTGATATCATAGCTGTAACCAGCGATTCGCGCGGCTCCGGAAAACTGGCTCCTTTTGGACAGCAGTTCCCAAAACAAATTGTAGAAGTAGGCATTGCGGAACAAAACCTGGTAGGAGTGGCTGCAGGATTGGCTTCGGCAGGAAAGAAGGTTTTTGCTGTTTCACCCGCTTGTTTTTTGACAGCAAGAGCTTTAGAACAGATAAAGAATGATGTTGCTTATTCTGATAACCCTGTAAAATTAATTGGTATCAGTGCTGGTGTTAGTTACGGGGCTTTGGGTTCTACGCACCATAGCCTGCATGATTTTGCAGTACTTCGTGCCATCAATAACCTGGTCATAGCAGCACCGGCAGATAATTTTGAAACAGAGCAGGCGATCAGGCGGGCTGCAGAATTGCATCACCCGGTTTACCTGCGCTTTGGTAAGAAACCAATGCCATTGTTACGTTCGGCAGAGGAAAGCGACTTCCAATTTGGAAAAGGTAGGATCATTAAAGAAGGAGAGGACCTGGCTATTATTGCCTCCGGTGAAACCGTCTACCCTGCCTTGCTGGCAGCAGAGAGCCTCGATATGGAACACAATATTAGTGTCGCCGTTATCAGCATGCATACCATCAAACCGCTTGATTACGAACTGTTGGCAACTGTGGCTGCCACAGGCAGTGCCATCATAACCGTTGAAGAACATAGTGTTTATGGTGGTTTGGGTGAAGCCTGTGCTTCATTTTTAATGCAGAACGGGTTCTATAATCCTTTTAAAATTATGGGCATTCCTGATGAATATACGGTTACCGGTTCCCAAA
>CBKWHA010000282.1:0-6691 GCA_966674115.1 uncultured Chitinophagaceae bacterium | reverse complement strand
TTAACAAAAATCATATCTAATACATGGCTTTATCCTTAATCACTTAATTACTACAATACCTTATTTTTGACCCCTTATTTGACATAAGGTCAATACAATTGAATTCTTATAAACATAAAAAAACAAATGCAAAAGAAAGTTAACCGCATTGCTGTGTTGACCTCTGGAGGTGATTCGCCGGGGATGAACGCAGCCGTACGGGCAGTTGTTCGCACAGGGTTATACTATGGCTTGGAGGTATTTGGAATTATGAGAGGCTACCAGGGATTGATTGAAGATGACATCTTTAAAATGGAATCCCGCTCTGTTGCCAACATCATACAACGTGGCGGCACTATTCTTAAAACAGCCCGTTGTAAAGAATTTTACACACCAGAAGGTAGAAAAAAAGGTTATGAGGTTTTAAGAAAAAGGGGCATTGACGGCCTCGTAATTATTGGCGGCGACGGCTCATTTAAAGGAGCCATGGCACTGAGTAAAGAATACGACATCCCTTGCATCGGCCTGGCTGGCACCATTGACAAGGACATAGCCGGCACAGACTTCACCATTGGCTTTGATACGGCAGTAAATACCGCCATCGAAGCCATTGACAAGATCCGCGACACCGCCGACGCCCACGACCGCCTGTTTATTGTAGAAGTAATGGGTAGAGATGCCGGCTATATTGCCCTGCACTCGGGCATTGCCACCGGTGCAGAAAACATCCTGATCCCGGAAAGAAAAACCAATATCAACGCAGTCATCGATTCGCTGGTAGAAAAGGAAAGGAGAAGAAAGCTGGTAAATATAATTGTGGTAGCCGAAGGTGACGAAATTGGTGGCGCCAATGAAGTGGCAAGGTTGGTAAAAGAAAAACTACCCAACCTGGACACTCGTGTTTGTATCTTGGGCCATATCCAAAGAGGTGGCTCTCCTACCGGAATTGACCGCCTGATCGCCAGTCGCATGGGCTATCATGCCGTTGAGTGCTTAATTGAAGGCAGGCACAATGTTTTTGTAGGTATACAAAACAACAGGATGAATTACATCCCACTGGAAAGTGTGGGCAAAAAGAAAGGAACCATTAGCGAGGAATGGATGAAAATCGTTAAAATATTAGCGAGCTAAGCACAACGCTAAATCACCACCCCTACCATATTTAAGCCAAGATAAATTTTGTACAAGCAAAAGTTCATAATAATTTAATTTTAAAACCAAAGTACGCTGCTTCATAGCAGGTGCGTTAAAACTTCCCTTTAGGGACAGAAGTATTATGTCACAAAACTTATCAAAGTATCTGCATAAAGAAATGGATATGCAGGCAGGTATTGAACATACTTTTCATCGCACAAAAATTGTAGCAACTGTAGGTCCAGCTTGTGATACGTACGAGAAACTACTTGAGCTGGTAAAGGCCGGTGTAAATGTTTTTCGCCTCAACTTTTCACATGGCTCCCATGAAAACAAGGCTGAGGTGATTCAACACATCCGTAATATCAATAAAACAGAGCCATATAACATTTCAATTCTGGCTGACCTGCAAGGCCCCAAACTGCGTGTGGGTGAAATAGAAAATGATGGTTTGGATATAGTGCCTGGCGATGTATTGACGTTTACATCCAAAGAAAAAGTAGTAGGCACCAAAGAAAAGATCTATGTTTCTTATCCCAACCTGCACCAGGACGTGGAAATAGGTAACAAGATCCTGATCGACGACGGTAAACTGGAAGTTGTCGTTTCAGAAATCACAGCAGAGGGTGAAGTTAAGGTGGTAGTTACCTATGGTGGTATTTTAAGACCTAAAAAAGGCGTTAACCTGCCTGATACAAAAATTTCTTTACCCGCACTTACAGAAAAAGATCTTATCGATCTGGAATTTATTATTAACCAGCAGGTAGACTGGATCGCCCTGTCGTTTGTGCGTAAAGTGGATGATATTATTGACCTAAAGAGAAGATTGGCAGAGAAAGGCTGCAAATCAAAAGTAATTGCCAAGATTGAAATGCCTTCTGCCCTTGAAGATATCAGGAACATCATCCTGGAATCGGATGCCGTTATGGTAGCCCGCGGCGATCTGGGTGTTGAGCTTCCTGTTGAAAAAGTGCCAATGGCCCAGCGTGACATTATCCGTAAATGTATTCACCGCGCTAAACCGGTGATTGTAGCTACCCAGATGATGGAGAGCATGATCGACCGCATTAAGCCTAACCGAAGCGAGATCACAGACGTTGCTAATGCAGTGCTCGAAGGGGCCGATGCAGTAATGCTAAGTGGTGAAACAGCTACTGGCCAGCACCCTGCCCTGGTAGTGCAAACCATGAAGAAGATCATCCTTGAAGTGGAAAAAACTGAATACCGCTACAACCGTGAAGAAGATTTGAAGCCTCAGCCAAAATCACCTTCCTTCCTGAGCGATGCTATCTGTTATAATGCGTGTAAGATAGCCCACGATGTAAACGCTGATGCAATCATTGGTATGACCCAAAGTGGATATACTGCATTTATTTTGAGCAGTTATCGTCCTAAATCTCCTTTATATGTCTTCACTAAAGAAAAAAACCTCGTTAACCAGTTAAGTCTAAGCTGGGGCGTACGCGCTTTCTATTATGCCGAAGAAGAGAGTCTGGATGATATTGTTTTTGATCAGATCGATATACTCAAAGACAGAGGATTCGTAAAAGAAGGAGATATCGTTGTAAACACAGGTAGCACGCCAGTGCAATTGCACCTCCCAACCAACGTGATCAAGATCACAAAAGTTAAATAGATCGTCTTACATAGATAAAATAAAAGCCGGAAGCAAACAACTTCCGGCTTCTCATTTCCTTAATCACCTTTACTTCACATTCACCCTTATCCCTGCAAAAAACCTTAGCCCCTGGTTTGGTGCGTATACATAAGAAGGATCAAATGTTAGTGCATAAGGATTTTCAGGTGTCTGTAGTACGTTCCCATTAGCATCAACATCAATCTTCCCATCACCATCATAATCCAGCTTTTTATCAAAAGGATCATGCGATCTGGCAATGATAAAAGGATTATTTTTTGTTGGTGTCCAGTTCAGCAGGTTTTTGATCCCGCCAAAAACTTCCACTTGTTGTGATATCCATTTGGTAACCTGAATATTTTGAATACTCCATACTTCAGAAATAGGACGGCGTGGGTCCAATTCAGATATAAGGGGCAAGCGCATAGGTCCATATATATTGCCGGTATAATCAAAGGTGATACCTTGGCTCGGAAGTGTATAGGTAAGTGCCCAGGTACCACTCCATTTTTCAGTCAGCATGGGCCTTTCTTTCACTTTTTTTCCTGAATTATCATTTTCCACCTTGGCAACATCCTGGTAAGTAAATCCAATATTTCCTTTAAGACGTTGACGGATATTCATATCCAGGTTCAATGTAAAGCCTTTTGAAAGCGCGTGGCCGTCCAGGTTGCCATAAATAATCTTTTGCGGGTCAGTTTCATAATCAGCAATGATCTGGTTGTGAAAATAAGAATACCAGGCCGACGCATCCAGGTGGAACCGCTTTGAATAGCTTCCTAATTGCCTGGAATAATTCAGGTTAATATTGTAGCTCTTCTCCGGCCTAAGGGCTTCTTTTATTTCCACAGCTCTGGCCCCGGTAAGCGCAGCATGATCTTCTGTAAACAAATTCACTACCCGGAACCCTGTGCCTGCATTCACTCTCAATACTTGCTTTTCATCCAGGCTCCACTTGAAAGCAAAGCGGGGTGTCACAATAGCTTTATGTACAGGATGATGGTCATATCTCATACCGAGTAGCAATACCTTATTACCACCCAGCTTCCATTCATCCTGAACAAAAACACCCGGTAAAAAATATTGTTCTGCACGGTTCACCCCAGTTAAAGTATCAACTGTTGCAGTTGAATTATCATCGTAATAATTATACCGCCCTGCCATACCCACCAGGAGATTATGCTGTGGTAATAACTCCTTATCCCAAACCAGTTGTCCAAAGGCTATCTTCTGTTTCCCCATGTAAGGCGTAGTGCCGTAATAAGAATTCTGATCATGTGAAGTAGCAGAAAATGAGAACATAACTTTTTCCATCACTGGCAATTGATAGTTGCCAATCAGTTCCCACCTGCCAGTATATATACTTTCACCATATACACTATCACCTCCCCTAAAGCTTTTATTCCACTGCATTTCACCGCCCCACCGGTCTTCATAAAAATACCGTGCAGCCAGCGATGCTCTGCGGTTAAATTTTCGCTGCAGGCTCCATTTGTTAAAAACAGAAATGCGGTGTTGCAAGGTTACATCAGTAAAGTTGTCGCCATTATTATCTTTAGGCTTTTGGTAGTTGTAATAATTGATACCCAATAATGAGGCTACTTTATTCATCTTCCAGCGAACACCTAAATCAGCATTGTGCTCCAGCCAACTGGTGCTCATAATATTGGCACTGAAAAGTGGCGCTTTTTCCGGCGATTTTGTTATAATATTGATCAACCCTCCTACGGCTTCCGAACCATACAATCCTGAAGCAGGCCCCTTCACGATCTCTACCTGTTCTATCATCTGGCTCGGTATACCAAATAGCCCATACACCGATGAAAGACTGCTCACAATGGGCATGCCATCAATAGTGACCATAGTATATGGCCCCTCCAGTCCATTGATATGAATGTCACCCGTGTTGCATACGCTACAATTTATCTGAGGCCTTACGCCATTCACATTTTGCAAAGCTTCAAACACGCTTGGGGCTGGGTTCTTTTTAAAAAACTGGGGACTATACACTTCAACAGCAATCGGACTTTCCAACTTTTGCACAGGCCTCATGGTACCGGTTATCACGACTTCTCCTAAAACAGCGTTGACAGGTTTTAAATCAATAAGTTGAATAGAAGTATCTTTTTCAGAAAGATGAAGAACTTGATGATATGGCTCATAGCCCACTACAGTAATATGTAGTGATTGCTTGCCAGTTGGAAGCCTGAGTTGAAAAAGACCACTTGAATCCGTGATTGTTTTTTGAGTATTTGCAGAAATAGTGGCGTTGGGCAATGATTTGTTCTCACTGATAACCCTTCCTTTTAAAAGTACTGTCTGTGCCTGTATACTAAAGGAGCATAGGCACAAAATGGTTATCCATACTATGTTAGTTTTTCGTTCCATAGTTCGAAATTATAACTTTATATGAATATCCAAACACAATTTATTGGGCATACCAAATAAATTACTACAGATTAACCTTCTAAATTTGCGTATGTCACATTTTGCACACCACTCAGAAGAGAACTATTTAAAGGCGCTTTTTAAACTCAGCAGCAAGCAGCTTAAGAAGGTGAATAATAGTGCCCTGGCTAAAGAACTGGACTTAAATCCGGCTACGGTACTGGAAATGGTGCGCAAACTTTCGGACAGAAAACTGGTGCAGTTATTACCTGATAAAACCATACAATTAAGCGAAAAGGGGAAAAAGAAGGCGTTATTAACGATCCGCAAACATCGCCTCTGGGAAGTATTCTTAGTAGAAAAACTAAACTACCAGTGGAGCGAAGTACATGAATTGGCTGAACAACTCGAACATATAGAATCAGATGACCTGGTAAACAGGTTGGATGCTTTTTTGGGTTTTCCAACTTCTGACCCACATGGGGATCCTATTCCTGATAAAAATGGAAAACTGATGCAGGTTCAGTCTATTCCATTAACAGAGGTAGAAGTTGGCAAAACATACACCATTCAAAGTTTTGCGGAAACAGCAGATTCTTTTCTAGATTACCTAAGCAAGGTAAACATCAAACCTAAAATCAGAATTAAAGTAACCGATAAAAATGAGTACGACCAGTCTTTAGTAGTCCTTATTAACAAGAAGCAATTACACTTAAGCGAAAAAGTAGCCAAAAATATCCTCGTACTATTATAGTTATTTCCATCTCGTAACCCATAACTCATAACCCGTAACACCACGCCAATTGCCCATTACCCTCTCCTTCCACCCTGTTAAATTTCCCTCCACTCTCCTCCATTTAACACAACCTTCATTATTTTTCTCTTCTCTGGCACAAGTTTCGTTTTATCATCTGCAACTAATTGTCTACCATGAAAAAAATAGTTACCCTTTTGATTACCGCTGCTGCATTCAGCAGCTCGTTCGCGCAATCCAATGATATGGAAGAAGCAAGGAGAATTGTTCTGGGCGAACGCAAAGATTCCCGTTCATCTTCACCCTCCAACGATCCCAGAGATGTTGTTTTAGGTTCTGGCGATAGAAGAGTTTATGATAGAAGAGATAACCGCTATCCCGACAACTATCCCTCAACAACCCGTTCAAGAACCGAACGGGTAAACAGGGAATATGATGCTAAAATTCGTTCTATTCGCAACAATCCGTATTTATCTTCTGCCGAAAAAGAACGCATCATACGTGGTCTGAATAATGAAAGAGCAAGAAAAATCCGTGAGATCAACGGTTATGACAGGAGATACGAAGATCGAAAATATAAAGATAGAAGGTATGGCGACGACGATGATTATAAAAAACACAAGAACAAAAAATACAAAAGCAATAACGGAAATCACTATGGCTGGCAGAAAGGCAAAGGCAATCCTCACAGAAGAGATTAACCACAGGAACTTTTTATCCCTAGGAAAGCAAACCTCACATTAGCTAATTATAACATTAAAAAAGCCCCGAAGTCCGGGGCTTTTCTTATTGCATTTTAA
>CBKWHA010000281.1:0-6730 GCA_966674115.1 uncultured Chitinophagaceae bacterium | reverse complement strand
ATTTTTTGTGGAAAGCATCACCAGTTAGGTGGTGCTTTTATGTTGTTACTGGTTTACCTAATAAAATGAATACCCGTTTCGTCACAAATTCCGGTCAGTTCATCACATTCGTAAACAATCAGAATTGCACTGCTGTATCCTTGTGAAAAATTAAGGATCTAAATGAAAAATATAGTTTTTATTCTATTACTATCTTCTCTTACCCAGGTTTGTCTATCTCAAACGCTTACGCTTTCCGGCACAATCAACCAGTCAATAGAGGATTCCGTTGAACTAAACATTCCCTTTGATCATAACTATTACGTACAGAATTCCCTGTTCTTAACAACCAATGCAAAAGGTGCTTTTAAATTTGTTCTGCCTGGCGCAAAGCCAAGGTTCGTTTTACTTAAGTACAAAAAGGATAAACAGTGGCTGCTGCTAAGTCCCAACAGGCCTTTGCACTTAAGTTTTGATGCTGGTGATTTTGAAGGCACCATTCAATTCTCGGGTCAGGCCAAACGTGAAAATGAGTGGATGCAAAAATCTAATTTAAACAACTCCGCTCTTTGGATACGCAAACTTTCTCAGGAAAGCTCTTTTAAAAAGTGGTCTGCAGATTCTCTAGTAAAAATTCTGCTTCCTACTATTACGCAGGAGAAAGATGCAATGCTGGCGGAACTTAACAGATCAGGCTTTCCTGTACAAGTGCAATCGTCTCTTGTTACGGAAATTAACTATGGTTACGCATGTGGTTTTGTCGATTTCAGCAACAGCATCATGCAAAAACTTACACGAAAAGGTACATAGAAACAAATAGCAGATTTGGTGATACAGCAATTTCCCTTGCCAACCGTAGACCAGCTTGCCGTTAGTGGTTCTGCCAATACCTATCTTCACTATTATATGGTACAACAGTTAAAGGAATTGTCAATACTGTACCGTGAAGACCCGGTGCAGGGAAAACTATTGATAGAGCAAAGAATGGGAATAGGTTTTGATTCCTTAACCGGATTGGGAAAAAAATTTGGAGAAGACTACATACTTACTGTATATGCCCGTAAATTATTACCCAGAGCTTTGCAGGAAAAGTTGGTCCTGAATCAAATGTGGGGCTACTTATACGAAAGGTCTTTGTATAAGGCTTTGAAGCTGCAACAGGATTTTATGGAGTATTTTCCCAACAGCGCATATTTAGCTGATTGTAAACAAAAAATAGCCGAGCTCAAAAATGAGTTATACCGTAACCAGCATAATGCAAACATCAGGTTTATACCTGATAGTATACCTGTTTTATCCGTGCAAGAGCTAATAGCTCCTTTCAAAGGTAAAGTAGTTTATTTGGATATATGGGGTACATGGTGCGGGCCTTGCAGAGAAGAAATGCAATACGTGGGCCATCTGAAAGAAAAATTTAAAGCGAAGGATGTTGTATTTCTGTATCTGGACATGGATAAAGACATCTTCCAGGAAAGATGGAAGGAATTTATTCTGCTACACGGAATTACAGGATATCATTTGCGCAGGAATCAGGAGCAGATGGAGAAAATATGGGAGGAGCTATTGCAAACCCGGAATGTACCCAGATCATACCCAGCCTATTTTATTTTTGATAAAGAGGGAAACATTGCCTATAAAGATGCTAAAAGACCAAGCCAGGGCGAGGAGTTATACCAGCAATTGAATTCGGTATTAGAAAAATAAGTTTCTTAAAATCTTGCACAGAAAGTTCCAGAGTCTACCTAACCGAAAATTAGGTTAGGTAGATTTTGTACTATTTATTGCTCTTCAATTATCGATTGCCCTTTAGACCTGTCTCCCGAAGTCCATTCCCAACTTTCATAAAGTCTTATTTTCCCATTCGGTAACCTTTTTGGAATAGATCTGCAAATGCCAGTCATTAATTCTCCATTGTCATTCACCTGGTGATAACGCATGTCAATATTTCCAAGGCTGTCCACCAATCCGATCAGGTGTCCTTTAATAATTCTTCCGCCTGAATACTCAGCGGTTAAAATGTTTCCGGTTTGTTGATAATAAAAAACCGTGTCATTTGAGGTTTCACCATTCTCACTATTGCTAACAGGCCTGAATATTTTGTTATTATAATTGATCATTTAGCTAAAGTTGTTCTGTTATTGTTTTCTTCTTTCTCGTTAAAAAAGCAAGTTATTGGGTTAAGCTCATTTAATAGATTGTTTTGTATAAATTTAAACTCGCTCTAAAGATTACTTTATCAACCAGAAAACTTTTACCATGCGTACACGTCGTGAATTTTTACAAAAGCTTTCCGCTTCGGCTTTTGGCTTGCCTTTTTTACGCTGGTCTAGTCCAGCAGGTATTAAGGACTTACACAATCAGATATATGAAGGTCCGGTGCTTCGTGTAGCGATCATGGGATTAGGTAGTTACGGAACCAGGGTAGCTGAAGCCATGCAATCCTGCAAGAGGGCTAAGTTAGTCGGCGTTATCAGCGGAACACCAGCAAAAATTAAGAACTGGCAGAGTAAGTACAATATTCCGGAGAAGAACTGTTACAATTATGAGAATTTTGACCGTATTAAGGAAAATCCGGACATCGATGTTGTTTACGTGATCACCCCTAATGCCCTGCACCATGATCATGTGATTCGAGCTGCCAAAGCCGGTAAGCATGTCATTTGCGAAAAACCAATGGCTGTGAATGCCAAAGAAGGCCAGGAGATGGTTGATGCGTGTAAAAAGGCGAATGTTAAACTACTCGTAGGATATAGAATGCACTTTGAGCCCAATACACTGGAAATTATTCGGATGCGGAAAGAAGGTGAGTTAGGGAAAATTATGTTTTTCCAGGGATTGTCCGGCTTTAGGATAGGTGATCCCAATCAATGGCGATTAAACAAGCAATTGAGCGGTGGTGGTGCTTTGATGGACATAGGTATTTACTCCATCAATGGCTCGCGTTATTTGGTAGGTGAAGAGCCAATTTGGGTCACCGCACAGGAAACCAAAACCAATCCGGCGAAATTCAAAGAGGGCGTTGATGAAACTATACAATTTCAGTTAGGCTTTCCTGGTGGCGCAATAGCTTCCTGCTTGTCCACTTATAACATGAACTTTTTAGACCGTTTTTACTTAAATGGCCAGGAGGGATTTGCCGAATTACAACCAGCTACCGGCTATGGACCCATTAAAGGTCGTACGCATAAAGGCGAGTTAATGAAACCTCATTTGACCCATCAAACAGTACAAATGGATGAAATGGCAGGAATTATTTTGGAGGGTAAACAACCCGTTGTACCTGTTGATGGCGAAGAAGGCCTGAAAGATTTAAAAGTTATTGACGCCATTTATACAGCAGTTACAACGGGCAAAAAAGTAGATTTGAAATTATAGAAGTTGGTTCAATGCAGACAGTATGGTACTTTCTGACAAATAAAAATTGGATAGTTGGATAAAATTTGTTTGTTAAGCAGGTACATTACTGAAATATTTCTTCTATCTTTTTTTTCATGTTTTCTTCTTTTCCTGTGGCGAGTATCACCTTCCCCTCTTTGTCTATAAGCACATAAAAAGGAATACTCTCGTTAGGGTACAATGTAGATACTACGGCTGGCTTATCCTCATCAGGAAATTCATCAATAACCTGTAACCATGGCATTTGTTCTTTATCGAGGGCCTTGATCCAGTCATCCCAAC
Source organism: uncultured Chitinophagaceae bacterium (assembly GCA_966674115.1). Taxonomy (GTDB): domain Bacteria; phylum Bacteroidota; class Bacteroidia; order Chitinophagales; family Chitinophagaceae; genus Flavisolibacter. Next base: position 3,073 of record CBKWHA010000281.1, on the reverse strand, counting down.
TTCTATCATTCGATACACTTACCATAACCAGACCTTTGTCCTTGTATTTGGAATACACTTCTTTCCAAAGAGGAATGGCCTTCCTGCAGGGTACACACCAACTGGCCCAAAAATCGATCAGCGTATAATTTCCCCTTGTTGAAGAAAGGGTAAATGAAGATTTGTCTTTTCTCTGTAATGTAAAATCAGGTGCCAGGCTATTAGGCTGTATCTGTTTCAATTTGATGGCTATGTCGGCCAGAGCTTTATAATATACCGAAGTTATTGCTGTCCCGGAAAATCTATTCAAAATGGAATTCAGATAAGTGTACGATAAAGAACTATCTCCGGATGATTGATAATATTCATTAAACAGGTAAACGCCTGCAATGGAAGAAGGGTATCGGCTTATGTAATTTTCAATCCAACTTTTTAGACGTGGCAATACAATATTCTTTACAGAATCCATTTCATGTTCCACCCTTGATGTGGCAATTGCGTCTCCTTTTACTGCTTTAAGCTTTGCACGTAAGGAGGAAAAAAATGACATATAATATGGTAGATTAGTTTCCTTTTTATATTTCTCATAAACATCAGAGAGCTCTGATCCTGTTTCCTTTATTTCCCGAATAAGTGCCCATTTATTGCTTCCTTCTCCATAATGCTCTGCCCCAGCAGTATCAATAGAAAGCCCTATACTGGTGTTTTCTACAAACGCCCTGAAATTCCAATTACCAGGGAAAACCGTAAAGAGCATCAATTGAGGGGTGCTGATTTTTCCACGCAGGGAAAATTTCCCCTTTACAATACTAGCACTGTCAGGTGCACTGTTTCCACCAATAGAGGACATTCGTATTATTCCAGTGTCAATGCCTTTAATAGTGCCATGAATGAAATAACCGTTGTTCTTAATTTGCTGCCCATTTACATTTATGGAAAGCAATACAAACAATGCAAAAAAGTAAAAAGTTGAGTTTTGATTTGATTTCATTGTATGAATTTTATAGTTATAAAGCATAACCTCTCCCTAAAGATGCACAACCAGAGAATTTCCATAAAGGAGCATGTGGTGGCGGACGGAATAGAATATGCTGTACGATTATACACGTCTATTGTTCATTTTCGAACACTTTCGAAATAGAGCTGTAGAGAAAACGATTGAATTACAAGACATTTTATTCTGGCATATGGTTCGTGAAAAAATAAGAATAAGCAGGGCTCATGATCAAAAATTACTTAAAAACAGGCTGGAGAAACATAGTCCGCAACAGGGCTTTTTCTACTATCAATATCCTAGGGTTGGCACTTGGCATTGTTTGCAGTTTATTGATTATGCTTTGGGTACAGGACGAAAAACGTATAGATGCATTTCATGCTAATGGAAGTTATTTATACCAGGTATATGAGCGGCAGTTTTATGACGGAAAGATAGGAGCTGGGTATTCAACTCAAGGTTTACTTAGCGAAGAGTTAAAGAAAGTAGTTCCTGAGATTCAATATGCAAGTGGCTATGAATATGCTTCAGCCCCGGGTACGCAAAGTACGTTTGAAGCGGGAGAGAAGATCAATAAGATGAATGGGGCATATGTGGGCGAAGATTTTTTTAAAATGTTTAGTTATCCTTTGTTGCAAGGAACTACCCAAACTGCTTTAACCAAAATTGAAGGTATTGCCATCTCCCGTAAAATGGCGGAACAGTTTTTTGGATCCCCATCCGAAGCTATAGGCAAGACCCTAAGGTTTGATAATAAAGAAGATCTCCTGGTAACGGCCGTTTTTGAAAATGTAACCACTCATTCATCGCTACAATTTGATTTTGTAAGAAGCTGGATTGCTTTTGTCAAACAAAACCAGTGGGTGAATAATTGGGGCAACACCAGTCCTTTGACATTTATACAACTTCGTAAAGATGCTAACCCGGCCAAAGTAGAAACAAAGATCAAGGATTTCATTTATCACTACCAGCCAAAGGATAATTCTTTTGTCGTTGAGTTGGCATTGCAACCTTATACAGAAAGATACCTTCATTCTACATTTAAAGATGGAAAGATTGAAGGCGGCAGGGTCGAGTATGTACGCCTGTTTACCATTGTGGCTATTTTTATTTTGCTGATTGCCTGTATCAATTTTATGAACCTGGCTACAGCACGTTCTGTAACCCGGGCAAAAGAAGTGGGTATAAGAAAAGTAGTCGGCGCTATGCGTTCTTCTTTAATAAAACAATTTATCGGAGAAGCAGTTTTGCTTACTGTTCTCTCAACAATCATTGCACTTTGTCTTGTTGCTCTACTGTTGCCGGCATTTAATGGTCTTACAGGCAAACAACTTTCCCTGCTTTTTACACAACCGTTTTTTTGGATAGTGCTGGTTGTTTTAATAATGATCACAGGATTTGTTGCAGGCAGTTATCCCGCAGTCTTTCTATCATCACTTAATCCTGTGCGGGTTTTAAAAAGCAGCCTGAAATTTAACCGGGGTTCCATTTTCTTCCGGAAAGCCTTAGTGGTGTTTCAATTTGCTCTTTCTGTTATACTCATTGTTAGCATGATAATCATTTATTGCCAATTGGATTATATCCAATCAAAAAATCTTGGTTATGACCGTGAGAATCTTTTATATATACCTGTCGAAGGCGATCTCATAAAAAGCTATAATCTTTTTAAGGAGCGAGCTGCAACCATTCCGGGCGTTCTAAGCATTTCAAAAATGCGAAACTCGCCAACGGTAATTGAGCATCATACAACCAATATCGGTTGGGAGGCGAAGGATCCAAATCTCATGGTTTCCTTTGCGGATGCTGTGGTGGGCTATGACTTTGTCAAAACAATGGATTTAAAACTTAAAGAGGGGCGTGATTTTTCAAAGGATTTTGGTACAGACTCTGCAAGCTTTTTATTAAATGAAACCGCCATTAATAAGATCGGTTATAAAGATCCAATTGGCCGCACGGTAACATGGGGTGGTTATCAAGGCAAGATCATTGGCGTGTTAAAAGATTTTCATTTTAACTCCATGCATCAGACTATTGATCCACTGATTGTGCGTTTGGATGAAAACTGGGGCTGGGGCACCATCCTGATTCGTATAAAGGGAG
>CBKWHA010000280.1:0-6771 GCA_966674115.1 uncultured Chitinophagaceae bacterium | reverse complement strand
TATGGTGGGAATATTGAAGGTGTGAAAGCTGCTTCGCTGCTTTATTTTAAAAAAGATCCTGATCATCTTTCTCTAGCGGAGATCACGGCTTTGTCTATTATTCCTAACCGTCCTTCTTCTTTGGTGATGGGTCGTAACAATGATCTTATTGTGCAAGAAAGAAACCGATGGTTGCAACAATTTGCCAAGGATAAAGTATTCACGCAAAAAGAGATTGAAGATGCATTGGCGGAACCGCTGACAGCGAGCAGAGGTACAGTGCCGCATTATGTACCGCATCTTTCTTATCAACTTAAAAAACAGACTAATGACAATTTGATTAAAACCAATGTCCGGCTCAATACACAGTTGAAAGTGGAAAAGCTGGTAGCGGATTATGTGCGATCGCTTCGGTTGAGCAATATACGCAATGCGGCGGTGGTGATCATTGATAACAAGACGCACAAAGTAATCACATATGTGGGTTCAGGAAGCTTTACAGATACTACTGATGGAGGACAGGTGAATGGAGCTGCAGCTATACGGCAGCCGGGTAGTACATTGAAACCGTTATTGTATGGTCTATGTATTGACGAAGGGTTGTTGACGCCAAAAAAGGTAATCAATGATGTACCTGTTAACTATAGTGGCTATGCGCCGGAGAACTATGATCAAAAATTCAATGGACTTGTTTCTGTTGCATATGCATTAGAGCATTCATTGAATATTCCTTCTGTGAAGAGTCTTAAGGAATTGGGAAAAGATAAGCTGGTCAATAAGTTGGTGGCCGTAGACTTTAAGCAAATAAAGAAAGATAGAAACAAGTTGGGGTTGTCGATGATATTGGGAGGTTGTGGTACTACACTTGAAGAGCTTACCGGACTTTTTTCTGCGTTTGCGAATGAGGGGGTTTATGTGAGGCCGGAGTATGTAAGGAGTTCGGAGTTGGGAGTTGGGAATTCAAAGTTGAAAGTTGAAAGTTCAAAGTTCGGAGTTCAGAGTTCAAAGGGTTTGGACAAGGAGGGACAAAAGAACCTGGGAGGTAATGGTGTGGGAAGTAACGGGGGTGTTCAAAGGGTGGAGGTGTTGAGTAAGGCGGCGAGTTATATGATCAGTGATATTTTATCGAAGGTAAATAGGCCTGACTTTCCGTTGAACTGGCAGGCAACGGAACGTATGCCTAAGATTGCCTGGAAGACGGGCACGTCGTATGGACGCAGGGATGCCTGGAGCATTGGTTATAATCAACATTTTACGGTGGGTGTTTGGGTGGGCAACTTTTCGGCTCAGGGAGTGCCGGAGCTGAGTGGAGCAAATACGGCTACGCCTTTGTTGTTTAAGATATTTAATACTATTGATTACGATAGTGATGCAGGATGGTTTACACCTCCTGAGGATTGTTCGCTGCGCCAGGTGTGTAGTGTAAGTGGTCTGCCGCCATCTACCTATTGCACTAATATGATCCTGGATTATTTTATTCCGCTGGTTTCTTCAACAACTACCTGCCAGCATATGCAGGAAGTTAAGGTTGCCGCAGACAGTTCTATAGCGTTTTGTAATGATTGTGCACCAACAACGGGTTACATTAAAAAGTTTTATCCGCTTATTGCGGCAGAAATGCAGGATTATTATGAAGTGAATGGTATAGCCTATCAAAAGATACCTCCCCATAATCCTGATTGCGAAAAAATCTTTAAGGGCAATGCTCCAGTGATCACATCGCCCTTAAATGGAAATGAATATTTTATCAGTAAAAAGGATCCGGAACCTTTGCAACTAAGCGCTACTGCAAGTAATGATGTTACCAAATTATACTGGTATATCAATGACCGGTTTTATAAAGCAACCGGGGTGCATGAAAAGCAATTTTTCATGCCTACAGCAGGAGCGGTTAAGATTTCCTGTACAGATGATAAGGGCAGGAACAGGAATATCAGGATTAGTGTAAGGTATGTGGATATGTAAAAACGAGGTACGAGGTTGGAGGTGCGAGGTTGGAGGTGCGAAGTATGGATTATGAGTTATGGCAGGTGTGAGGAATAATGATTTTTACTTTATCCTTAGTACTTCTAACTTCGTATTTCGCACTTTTCTAATTGGCTTGTTTTACACTACCAGCACCCATGATCTTTTGGTTTACTGATGCAGTGCCTTTGTATTTGACATCACCGGCGCCTTTGATCTCAACGTTTAATTGTTTGCTGGCAAAGACCTCAGCATTACCACTACCTGATATATCTACAGTTGTGTTTTCGCTTAACAGGTTAAAGCTATGAACGTTACCACTGCCGTCAATATCTGCATTGAAATTCTGGGTTCGGCCGGATAAAGCTATAGAGCCGCTGCCGTCAATATCGGCTACAATATCAGGAGCGTCTACATCCAATTTGATATCGCCACTGCCTTTAATTTCCAGGTTCAGTTTGTCGTCGCTACGAATCTTTGACAGGGAAGTTATGTCACCGCTGCCTGCCACTTCGATAGTAGAAAAGGAAGGAGCCGTAGCGTACACCTTTATACCTTTTACAGGCCGGAGGTTATACCCCCTTTTGATATTCACTTCCACTATTCCTCCATTGTTATGCACATCAATATAATCTAAAAGGTTCCTGTCGGCTTCAATTTTAAAAGAAACAGGTCCAGGAGCAACAATGACATCGATGCCGCCTCTTACCTTAACGCCGGAAAAATTACCTACCTGTCTTTCCTGGGTATGCACTTCGCCATTTCCCCTTACCCGTTTACCGCCAACATAGGTGCAGGATGAAAAACTGATTAAGAGTATGGCTAAAGCGAAAGCAGTCCTTTGCATAGAATAAAATGGTTTAGGTAATTTGATCATTGTAAAAATGATTGATATGATAAAAGGTAACAACTTTTTGGAAAATTATGAGATAAAAAGATAAAAGCGATAATCTGTGGTGTCTTTAATGGTGTAACTTGCGTATGGAATACTTCGCACTACGAGGCTCACAATGTTTGAATTGTGGTTATTGATAGTTGGATCTGCACTTTTTATAAATGGCTTCAAAGAGTCAATTGAAATAGACATAAAATTTTTCTCTTTGTTCTATACCCCTTGTTGATTCTACAAATCCAGGCATACCGCTATTGATTACAATTTCTCCAGTTTCTCACTTTAAATCTCATTAGTTATGAGAAAACATTTATTGCTTGCCGGTGTCATCCTTCTTAGTTTGCTCATAAGTTGCTCGAAGGATAATAAATCCTCTCCCTGCGGATCAAAAAAAACTGCGTCTAACTTTTGGCTTAGAATCGGTAATTCATTATTCCAAAACTTCCATGGTTTGCCACATACTTACATGGAAGGCAATAACAGAGTCTTTCAGTGGAGTGATGAAGTAACAAATGTGTGCCCGGATGAGCATGTCAAAGTAGAATGCGAGGTAGAACTGTCAAGTCCCACCTCTCCGGTTAGTGCCAGAGGGAGAGTTGACTGGCTTATCTTATTTGAGCGGAAGATCACTATGACCCGCAATGGGAATATATTCAAGGGAAGTGATGAGGTCGGTCTTAAGCAGGCATTTAATCAAGATCCTGCAACCTTTTTTCCTGTGGTGGAGGTTTTCTTTCCAACACAAGGCAGCTACAGTGAAGATTCAACCTTTTTATTACAGCATGTAGCTAAGGTTACGTATAAGGCTGATTACAAGGCTTTTAAACCCTAAGATCTAAGAGCATGAAGAGGTAAGTGAAGGCGTTTTTTTATTTATTGACCTCAAAACTCTTTAGTTATGAGCAATCATTTATTGCTTGCCGGTGCCATCCTGTTTAGTTTCCTATCAGGATGCACAAAGGATGATGAAGCTACGCTGTGCGGCCCTCAAAAGGTATTTATTTTAGCTCTGCCAGTCAATAAACTGACAGATTCCAGCGATGGGGGATTCCATACTTATTTAGAAGGTAATAACCGTGTATTTCAATGGAGTGAATTAATAGAAAATGTATGTTCAGATGAGCATGTTAAGGTAAACTGCGAAGTATCATTATATAATATTAATGCTCCCATACTGGCAAGAGCAAGGATAAGCTGGTCTTTACTTTTCGAACGTAATATTAATTTGACCAAAACTGAAAATAAACTTAGAGGAGGCGATGAAGCAGGCCTAAAGCAGGCATTTGGAGATAACCCTGGTTACTTTGTTCCAGCCCTGGAGATTTTCTTTCCATCAAGAGGCAGCTACAGCGCCGATACCATATTTCTGAAAGACGAAGTGATGTCTATATACTTAGAAGCGAGATACTGGGAATATAGTCCCTAAAAGTTTAGATATTGATAAAAGTGGAACTGGCAATAAGCAATAGACTATAGATAAACATACAATGGACTTAAAGATTAAGTTCATTGTATGTTTGTGTTGGGAGGTGAGTTAGCGCATCAGTAAAACCTTTTCTGCCCCCCACCCCTTGTCTTCTTTGAAATATTTTATTAAGTAAGTACCCGAAGGATACTGTGTTAAGTCCAGGTCCCATTTTCCTCTTTTATTTGAAAATGTTTGTCTCATTAAAACCTTTCCTGTAAAGTCTGTGATCAATACTTCCTTAATGAGTGGCTTGGCTGTAATATGCACTTTACCTTGGGTTGGGTTAGGATAAACAATTACCTCTTTACCCGTATGCTCCGGAACATTTACGAATAAGGGCTTATCTTCTTTTTCGTCGCAGGAAGCCACATAAATCATCTCACTTATCAGCCGCAGTATCAGGTCATTCAGGAGTTCCACTTTAAATTCATCAGTGGTTGGCTTAATGTGCGGATTTCCCACGCCGCTATCATCTGTAAGGAAAACATAGTTACCATTTGTTGCCAGTGCTATGCAGCGCATCAGGTATTCATCTGATTTGTCAATGCCGCTGCATGCTACAGGGACAATTCTGATTCCTTTGGCAGCAGCTTTTCTAATCAATTCATGCATCTTGTTCTTTGCAGCATCATGAGGAGGTGCATCCAACACCAGAAAGAGGATTTTCGTACGGGCAGATTCCTGCCAGTGTAGGCTATCCAATGCTGTATTCAAGGCATCTTCAACTGCTTCCGGCCGGTCGCCGCCGCCCTGGGCAGATTGCTTCTTTAAAAATGCAGTCAATACTGCAGGATCTGTTTGAAAATCAATATGACGGGTAAGGTATTCATCCCCGCGATCCCGGTAGAACACAGAGCTTATACGGAGAGTTACGTTTTTGTGTTGCTTTGAGGTTTTTGAAATGATCTCTTGTAGTTCTTCTTGCAGATATGCTATTTCATCGCCCATACTTCCGGTGGCATCTACTACAAAAGCTATGTCTGCTGAGTTGGAAATGTCACATGATCTTTTCAGGGAGATACGGTTGATGCCATTTTCAAAGGGAATAGGAAAACGAATTATCTGGTTACCACAAACTATATTAAATACTGACTGATCATCCTTTACCGGAATTCCCCATAATTCTGCCTTGCCTGTATTATCTGTAACTGCCTGCCATAAAGTATCTTTTGTATGGTTATTCACCAGGTATACCCTCTCTCCCACTACAGGTTTATGATCGCTGTTTTGTACTTGTACACAATATCTTTTTTTAAACACCATATCCCAATGCGCACTCCATGTTTTAAATTCCAATTCTGAGTAATCGCCCCATAATTTCCATTTCTTAAAATCATTTAGCTCACCGGCTGTTAATATTTTAGAACGAGGGTTGCCAGCGGAGGGCGTAAATCCAGGAGGTGTTTTTGTTGGTAATTTATCAGACGCAAGCGGAGGTTTAGCCGCAGAAATACCTTTTATTTTAACACCAGGTGTAGACGCGGCAACACTTTCCCCCCGAACGGTTACGGTTGACATTGATATTTTCTTTTCGGTTGCATATCCAACCACTACTACTTCTGATAAAGCCTCGCCGCTGGCATGAAGCCTGACCTCAATGGGCATTGAAATATTTTTTCCGGTAACGGGTAACTCTGAACGTTCATAACCAACACCAGTAAAGATCAATGTAGCTGGCAATTTGGGAACAGCTATTGAAAAATTTCCAATGCTATCTGTGACTGTACTTGTCTTTGTGCCCTGTAAACTTACAGTTACCCTTTGGGCGGGCCTACCGGCCTCATCGCGCACCTGGCCTTTAACTATTGTAGATTGTGCTAATACGATAGCTGATAGCCCAAGACCTAATAACAAAAGGAATGCATAAACGATTTGCATAAACAGAATTTGTCAATCTGATGATTTTTTTCATCAGATTACACAAATCATGTCCACATTTTTGTGAGGGGTTAAATGGAGCAGGAGGAAACAGGAGTCTGTTAAAAAAATAGAGAGGTGAAAAGGCAACTTTACTTGTGCTAAGTAAGGCCATTTCACCTCTCTCAAGCTGTAAGCTTGTAAAAGAGTAAATTTTTACTTCATGCTTTTTTTACCTCATTTGTGTTGATTCCTAATAGGGTATAGATCGGGTCAAATCCTGCAAAACTTGTAACAGCGAGTATTCCTGCCAATGCAAGTACTACTGTGCCAATAGTGCCAGTAATGATGTTAGAAAAATACAGAACAACGATAATTGCTGCGATCAATAATCTAATGGCCTGATCTCCTGAACCCATGTTTCTTTTCATGCTTTTAAAATTTAATGTTTGAAAAATTGTAAAAAGTAAACCATAGGGAGGATATACAAAATGCACACCATGCCGACGACTAATAGTTTACCACCATTTATGGCAATGGTTTATACCTAAAAATACGGTAATGCAATATATCAAATTGTGATTTAAATCAACCAACTTTTTAATTTTAA
>CBKWHA010000279.1:0-6778 GCA_966674115.1 uncultured Chitinophagaceae bacterium | reverse complement strand
CCATCCAAAATATAAAAAAGGAATGCTGGAGTGCGGAGAAACAAAAGAAACACTCGATTTTACCCAGGCCCAATAAGATAAAATGAAAGTCTGGTTTTGCATTTTAGTTCCGTTGTTGAATTTAGCAACAGCAGCCCAGGAAAAATACACGCTGAATGGCTATGTGAAGGACAGCGCCACAGGTGAATCTATTATTGGCGCCAATATTAGCGTTGGCAATGGGTTGAAATCTGTAAGCAGCAACCAGTATGGATTTTATTCTTTAACGCTCGACAGTGGGATGTACAGTATAACCATTTCCCATATTGCTTATTTTTCACAAACCGTACAAATTGATTTAAACAAAAACCTTCAATATAACTTTTTGCTGGTGTCTAAATCTGCAGCCTTAAATGAGGTACTTGTTTATAGCAAGAGACGTGATGGCAACGTGCGGAATGCCCAGATGGGTAAGATTGATATGTCCATCGATCAAATAAAGAACATACCGGCTTTTTTAGGAGAGATAGACATTTTAAAAACACTGCAATTGTTACCAGGCGTGCGCAATGCAGGTGAAGGTAATGCAGGGTTTTATGTTCGGGGTGGAGGCCCCGACCAAAATCTGATCATGTTAGACGATGCCATCGTGTATAATTCCGGACACCTGTTTGGCTTCTTCTCTATCTTTAATTCTGATGCCATCAAAAATACATCTTTGATAAAAGGTGGTATGCCGGCACAATACGGAGGCAGGCTCTCATCTGTGCTGGACATTACCATGAAGGATGGAAACGCCAATGAATTCGAGGCTGAAGGTGGTATTGGTTTAATTGCTTCGCGATTATCAGTACAAGGCCCTTTGCAAAAGAACAGGGCATCTTTTATAGTTTCTGCCCGCAGAACTTATGTGGATGTTTTGACTAAACCATTCATCAGCAAAAACTCTGAATTCTATGGATCCGGCTACCATTTTTATGACCTCAATGCTAAAGTCAATTATCGATTTTCGGAAAAAGACAGGCTTTATTTAAGCGGCTATTCAGGAAGAGATGTTTTTCATTACAATAATACGAAACGCTCTTTCAATGCTACTATTCCCTGGGGTAATTCAACTGCTACTCTACGCTGGAACCATGTGTTCAGTCCAAAGTTGTTTTCCAACACAACTCTGGTTTATAACGATTATAAATTCCGTTTTGGGGCTGTACAGGACAACTTTGAACTTGCGCTTTCATCTGGCATAAGGGATGGCAATGCAAAAATTGATTTTGACTTTTACCCTGCTACACAACACAGGGTAAAATTCGGGGGCCTTGTCACCTACCATAAGTTTATTCCCAATGTTGTAACAGGCAGACAGGATTCTACTGTATTTGAACCCAGCAATGAGGGAAACAAATATGCATTGGAAAAAGCATTATACATCCAAGATGACTGGGATCTAAGCAAGAAACTAAAACTTAACTACGGCTTGCGCTGGAGTTCATTTTCCCAAATAGGACCTTATTCAAAATATGTGCGCGATGCAGACCGCAATAAGCTGGACAGTACTGTCTATTCTAGTTTTGAGCGGATCAAAACCTATAATGGCATCGAGCCAAGGCTAACTGCAAGGTATTCCATAAATGAAGCAACATCAGTTAAAACTTCAGCTGCTCGTAATTATCAATTCATTCACTTGGTGAGCAATGCAGGCACAACACTGCCTACAGATCTCTGGGTGCCTAGTACCTTTCGGGTTCAACCACAAATTAGCTGGCAATTTGCTGCCGGCTTCTTCAAAAACTTTAAAAACAATACCTATGAAACATCTGTAGAGCTCTATTATAAAGACATGCAAAACCAGATTGAATATAAAGAAGGATATACCCCTGGGTTGCAAGACCCGGAAGAAGAGTTTGTTTTTGGTAAAGGATGGAGCTATGGCACAGAGCTTTTTATTAATAAAGTAAGAGGAAAACTCACAGGATGGATTGGCTATACTTTATCATGGACATGGCGAAAGTTTTTGCAACTGAACGAAGGCATGAAATTTCCTGCTAAATATGACCGAAGGCACGACCTATCAGTAGTAACCACTTATGAACTTAATCCAAAATGGCGCTTTGGAAGCGTGTTTGTGTATGGTACCGGCAATGCGACCTCCCTGCCTGAACGGTTTTATATTATTGAAGGGGTCTTGACACAAGAGTATAGCCGGATCAACAAATACCGCTTGCCATCTTACCATCGAATAGATCTTTCTGCTACCTATACTCCTTTACCAAAAAAGAAAAGAAAAATACAGAGCTATTGGGTATTTAGTGTATACAATGTTTACAGCCGCAAGAACCCTTATTTTATTTATTATGATCAGAATGGCAGCCCCTATGATGGTTCCTTAAAAGTTGACGCCTTACAGGTTTCACTTTTCCCGATATTGCCTTCTGTGACATGGAATTTTAAATTTTGAGACTTGATTTAGATTATAAGTCGGAATATTCGGTTGCCTGAAGAAACGTGATATCGTGTTTGGATACGTTGTGTTGGTATTCTGGTTTTGAAGACAACTCTTTCCAAGTAGGATCACTTCCAAATGCCTTCCAGTGCTTGTCTCGTTCCTCCTTATTTTCGAATGAAGTCATATACATTAAGTTAGGTTTGTGACAACCAGCCAGCACCTCGCCATAAAATATGGCATTGAAACCAAGTCTTTTAAATATGCCAATTTCATCTCCTTTATTGAACATATCTACTTTATTGGCATAAATCTTTTCGGAAGCGCTTTCATAGCTTCGAAGTTCATATATCTTCTCAGAATGAGAGGTTTTTAAGTCGGGTTTGCTTCCAACTGGCATACCTTCAAATGCTTGAAGCAGGATGCTTTCAATACGCTTATAGGCAGGCTCATTATAAGCAGTATTGATATAATCCCCCCCATTCTTCAAATAAGTCTTATTTTTTTGCAGATCATTTTCCAGCTTCAAAAATTGTTCTATTTTTTTGTAAGGGATCAGTATGAATACACGTCGATTGCTGCTTGTATCGTTGCCTAGAGGTTTAAAGACCCCTATCCTTTCAAAGCCTTGCCTATGCAAGGCAGGAAGCAATGCATCCTTAAGGTATCGATCAACCCTATTTTCCTGTTCCTTATTTTGGAGATAATAAACTCTTATTTCATAAAACTCCCTTTTTTCCTGGGCAAAAGAATGCAAAAACAAAATGCAGCCTAATAGAAAGGTGATGTAATATTTCATATGGTATTTTGAGTTGGCTCTAAAATAAGCAATAGAATACGAACACGTAAAAAAATATTAAATGAAAAAAACTACCTTCCATTCATGATTCCGGAATTAAGAAGGCAATTCAATGAACAATTCAGTGAAGAGAAATATCAAACGTATATTCAGGAGTTAAACAATGTCTATCAAGATCAAATGGATTTCAGGATAGCCGAAACGCCAATATTCGTTCCAAAAGACTTTACGCAAAAGATGCTGGATACATGTGAATACATCATAGATATAATTACAGCCCCCTCCTATCTTACGGCAAGTGATGCGTCTATTCCGCAGCATCTAAAAGTACCGGCACAGGATGCAAAACCACATTTCCTGATTTTTGATTTTGCCGTTTGTCAAAACGCATTAGGATTTTTGGAACCGCAGCTCATTGAAATGCAAGGTTTTCCTTCTCTCTTTGCCTGGCATGCTTTGTTGCCAGAAATTGCTTACAAGTATTTTTCATGGCCCGATAATTATAGTATTTACCTTAACGATTTTAACCAGAAAACCTATTCTGAGCTACTTCAAAAAATTATAGTTGCCAATGAGAATCCTGAGCACGTTATTCTTCTGGAACTGTTTCCAAATAAACAGAAGACCAGAGTAGATTTTTATGCAACAAAAGATATACTTGGGGTCAATACTGTCTGCTTAACAGAGATCATAAAAGAGGGTAAAGATTTATTTTATTATAGAAACAACAAGAAAATACCCATACGCAGGATCTATAACCGCGTCATATTCGATGAGCTATTACAACAGCCTAATGAAGTGCAAGAGAAAGGAAAATTCTTTCAGGAAGAAGTCAATGTAAAATGGATTCCACATCCTAATTGGTTTTATAGGATAAGTAAGTTTGCTTTGCCTTTTATTAAACACCAATTTGTACCGGAAACAATCTTTTTAAATGAATTAGCTGTAATTCCAAAGGATCTGCATAATTATGTTGCAAAACCTCTGTTCTCATTTGCCGGTCAAGGCGTAATGATAGATGTCACTAGAAAGGACTTAGAAAATATTAGTGATAAAGAAAATTGGATCCTGCAACGGAAAGTAAACTATGCCCCCATAATCGACACACCGGATGAAAAAGCAAAGGCAGAAATTCGTATATTTTATTTTGGGGATCCGGACAAATTGAGACCCGTTGCCACGAATAATCTGGCAAGATTAAGTAAAGGAAAAATGATAGGCGTAAATTATAATAAAGACAAGAAATGGGTTGGAGGCACCTTCTGTCTTTTTGAAAAATAAATTTCCCATGTGCCTACTAAACTCAGGCAATAAAATAAACAACGAATTGTCAAATTTAGCTTAAACCCTAGCCATTTTTCTTTTTGAAACTACTTTTACTTCGGTCTCCTCATCAACAACATCTAGCTCTTCAACATCTAATTTTTTAAATTGAGCAGCATCCCATACATGGTCCAAAGAAACTTGCTCAACGTTTTCATAACCTGCACTAAACAGTTTATTCCAACTGCTTTCACGGTTGAGATCCGTTACTATTTTAGAAGTTGCTTTCGGGTATGCAATCCAGAGTTTTGATTCATCCTTCAAAGCAGGCATAATATCTTGCAGAATACAATTCAACTGGTTTTCGCTTACTGAAAATATAAGTGCAAATTCGATTTTTCTGCTTCTCAATAAGGGAGTAAGATTTTTAGCGAAAGAAAGCTTCGTGAACTGCTTTTCAATTGAAGAAGGCAAGCCTTGAATTAATAGATTCTTTTCGTTTTTCAGTTGTAATTTTTCAAAAATTGTTTGAGACATATTTTGTTTAAATTTGATTAAAACGAAGCAGTTATATAAATTGCAAGCTTTTTTCTAATAAACAGCATGCAAAATTACAAAATATTGCTGTAAAATCTACATTTCTTGAAACAAAAAGCCCACTAATCACCAGTATTAGCGGGCTTTTTAAAGGACTTAACAGTATTTTATTGAATATCAAAACTTTCTGTAAAGAATAACATCATCCTCTTAATCCTAACAACAGACCTTATTTACCTATAGGTTTATAATACTGCAGGGCTTCATTTAAATACTTCTGTAAGTTCTCAATTCGATTTTCTTCGGCCGGGTGCGTACTTAAAAATTCAGGTGGCCGGTTTCCACTTGCCATTTTTTGCATTCTTTGCCACAACGCAATTGCCTCTCTTGGGTTATAGCCAGCCATTGCGGCCCATCGCATACCATAACGGTCTGCTTCTAACTCATGTTTACGGGAAAATGGCAGGAGTACGCCAACTTGGGAACCTATGCCATAAGCTTGCATGAAGAGGTTTTGTGTGGCTTGAGGTTTTTGTGATAAAGCCACCGATAGGGCAACACCACCTAGTTGTTGGGCTAATCCCTGGCTCATCCGTTCATTTCCATGCTGAAAGATAGCATGAGAAATTTCATGTCCTAAAACATTTGCAAGAGCAGCTTCATTTTGTGTAATGGGTAATAACCCAGTATAAACCACAACTTTTCCTCCTGGCATAGCCCAGGCATTCGCATCCTTGTTATTTACCAAATTAAATTCCCAGTTATATCCGCTTAAAACTTCACTCAGACCTTGCTGCTTATAATATCTCTCTAAAGCACTGGCCAATCGCTGACCAACACGGCGTACCATTTCAGCATCTTTATCAGCCGAAGGACTTACGGTTCTGTTCTGCGATAAAAAGTTGCGATATTCTTGTGTCGCCATGGCCTGCAGTTCTTGCTCAGGCACTAATTTAAACTGTCTTCTTCCGGTTACAGGATTTGTTGAACATGCTATAAAAGTTGCTGCAACGATAAAGAAGGTAAGAATGTTCCGTACCATTTTCTTGCTTTTTTTCTAATGATTCCAATTGTTATACCAAAACACTTTAATGACCAGTCTACCTTAAAATGGTTTAAAGAAACAAAATGTGAAATATGAGAGAGGTTTATTCATGCCTGCGCCTTTGTCGGCGTCTGTCCCTGTGTTTTAAGATCGGAACCTTGCTCTCCCCTCCTCTGATTAGACGGCTAATATTTTTCTGATGAGTAAATAAAACCAACAATGCTACTATTATAGCAAAAACGCGGTAAAAATATTCTGGCTCGTTAAATATATAAAGTATAAAAATAGGGAAAGCAATGCTGGCTAAGATAGAACTTAACGAAACCCAACGGGTTAAATATAAAACCAATATAAAAACACCCACACAACACAAGGCAACATTGGGCTGAATACCTAGCACCATACCAAAAAGAGAGGCAACACCCTTTCCTCCTTTGAAATTTGCCCAGATTGGAAAAATATGCCCTACTACAGCAGCAAGGCCTAAACCTAATTGCAGATTGATGAGATATAATTCATTATCATAAACTTCAGGTAATAAAAAAGCAAGTTTTACTGCAACAACAGCCTTTAACATATCAACTACCATCACAAACGTACC
The DNA here is from genome assembly GCA_966674115.1 of uncultured Chitinophagaceae bacterium. Lineage (GTDB taxonomy): Bacteria > Bacteroidota > Bacteroidia > Chitinophagales > Chitinophagaceae > Flavisolibacter. Next base: position 114 of record CBKWHA010000279.1, on the reverse strand, counting down.
CCATTTAGCTCCTAAAATGCGGTATGTATTGGTAGCACCAGCATTTCCACTCCCATAATCTCTGATATCAATTCCAAAAAAAGACTTACTTACCCACACCGAAGTGGGAATACT
>CBKWHA010000278.1:0-6781 GCA_966674115.1 uncultured Chitinophagaceae bacterium | reverse complement strand
AAGATGTGAGCTTTGAGACATAAGTATTACATCTGCCTTTTCAAATTATGTTTATACTATTTCAGATGTAGTTGGTGTTATTGGTTGTTTTTTGTTTTTCTTTCAATAATCTGGATATGGAAAAAGAAATACAGCAGCGATATTGATATATAATATAAATAATAAATAAAATTGTTGTTGCAGCATAACAAATAAAAAAGGGGCTTGCAAATGCAGCCCCTTTTAAACTGATAACTAATGACTTATAATGCCAGCAGGCTTTTGTCTTTCGATTCTAATACAGAATGTCCCATCAGGTACTCATCTACCTTGCGAGCGCATTCTCTTCCTTCGCTGATGGCCCAAACAACCAAAGATTGGCCGCGGCGCACATCACCGGCAGCAAATATCTTGGCAATGCTGGTTTGATATTCTTTTTCTGTTGCTTTTACATTGCCACGCTCATCCAATTCTACTCCCAATTCATTCAGCAAACCCTGGTGTTGTGGATGAACAAAGCCCATAGCCAGTAATGCCAGTTCGCAAGGCATTTCTCTTTCAGAACCCGGAACTTCCACAAACTGAGCTGGTCTGCCTTCTTCAGAGGTTTTCCATTCCAGATCTACCACTTTCAGTGCTTTCAAATTACCTTTTCCATCACCAATAAATTCCTTGGTTGCAATGGCCCAATGACGTTTTGCACCTTCTTCGTGTGAAGTAGAGGTTTTCAACAGCATCGGATATGTGGGCCAAGGCATATAGGGAGTTCTTGATTCTGGTGGTTTGGGCATCAACTCAAACTGAGTGATAGATTTGGCACCATGGCGGTTGGAAGTACCAACACAGTCACTACCTGTATCACCACCACCGATTACAATGACATTTTTGCCTTTTGCACTGAGTTCTTCAGCTAAAATATTGCTTTCAATCTTTGCATTGGCTAAAGGGTCTTTACCGGCAACACGTTTGTTTTGCTGTTTCAGGAACTGCATTGCAAAGTGTACGCCTTTCAGCTCTCTTCCCGGAACGTTCAGATCACGTGGAACTGTAGAACCACCTGCCAATACAATGGCAGAGTATTCTCTCAACAGGTCGTTAATGCTCACATTCACACCAACATTGGCATTGCACCTGAATACAACACCTTCTTCCTTCATCAGGTCGATTCTGCGGTCAATTACCCATTTTTCCAGCTTGAAATCAGGGATACCATAGCGGAGCAGACCGCCAGGTGCATCATCTCTTTCAAAAACAGTTACAGAATGCCCTGCATAGTTCAATTGTGCCGCAGCAGCAAGACCTGCAGGTCCTGATCCCACAACAGCTACTTTTTTACCTGTACGCACATTGGGAGTGCGTGGCTTTACAATACCTTTCTGAAAGGCAATCTCAATGATGTGCTTTTCAATTTCTTCAATGGTAATTGGTGGCTGGTTAATTCCCAAAACACAGGCGCTTTCACACGGAGCCGGACAAATACGGCCAGTGAATTCAGGAAAGTTATTGGTTGACGACAGAATATCGTAGGCTTCTTGCCAGTTCTTACGATAAACCGCATCATTAAATTCTGGAATTACATTGCCCAGGGGACATCCGCTATGGCAAAAAGGAACACCGCAGTCCATACAACGACCAGCCTGCTGGTTCAGTTTCTGTTCCGAAAACAACTCTATGAATTCGTTGTAATCTTTGATTCTTTCTTCAGGCGAACGTTTTGCCGGCAGCTCCCTGGTAAACTCTAAAAAACCTGTGGGCTTACCCATATCTTAGTTTATAGTTTTTAGTTTGTTGTTTATTGTTAGCCTCACTTCCTCCTTATAATTTAAGAAAGTGAGGCTAAACTTTTTATTTCTATCTTCAAACACCACGCTAAACCTTTGGGCATGTAGCGCTGATGCTCCCCTTTAGGGGCTGGAGGTGTTTATACTTTTACTTTTTCAGCCTTAGCTTTCAGCACCTTCTTATAATCTATCGGGAATACTTTTACAAAGTTTTTCAACTGGTTCTCAAAATCATCCAGTATGAACTTGGCAACAGTACTTCCTGTAAATTCAAAGTGGTTTTGGATCATCTTTTTCAATCCTTCTGCATCTCCATTGTCTACCGGATCCAGATCAACCATCTCTTTATTGCAAAGTGTTGCAAAGGTGCCTTTTACATCGTACACATAGGCAATACCACCACTCATACCTGCGGCAAAGTTTCTTCCGGTATCTCCCAGGATCACTACACGACCGCCTGTCATGTATTCGCAACCATGATCGCCAACACCTTCAACAACGGCGTCAACACCAGAGTTACGTACAGCAAAGCGTTCACCGGCTTTACCACGGATGTATGCACTTCCTGAAGTCGCTCCATAGAAGGCCACGTTACCGATCAGGATATTTTCCTCAGGAACAAATGAGGATTCTTTTGGAGGATATACGACAAGACGAGCACCCGATAAGCCCTTTCCAAAATAGTCATTGGCATCACCTTCCAGTTCCAGTGTTACACCTTGGGTATTGAAGGCGCCAAAGCTCTGACCTGCTGTACCATTGAACTTGAAGTGAATAGTATCATCAGGTAAACCTTCTGCTTTATACTTCTTAGAGATCTCATTCGAAAGGATAGTTCCGATCGTCCTGTCTGTATTGATCGTTGTAAACTCACCGTATACTTTTTCACCTTTCTCCAGTGCAGGCTTGGCTGCATCCAGCAATTTCCAGTCAAGCACGTTGGTAATGCCATGGTCTTGTTCTTCCTGTTGGTACAAGCCAGTGTAAAGAGAGGCTGGTTCTTTGTACAGGATAGGAGAGAGGTCAAGTTTGCTGTATTTCCAGTGTTTGATATCTGGTCTGGTTTCCAGGCATTCTACCTGGCCGATCATTTCATTAACTGTTCTGAAGCCCAGTTCAGCCATGATTTCTCTTAATTCCTGGGTGATGAACTTAAAGAAGTTCACAACATGATCTGCATTCCCGGTAAATCGTTTACGCAATTCAGGATCTTGAGTGGCAATACCAACCGGACAGGTGTTCAGGTGGCATTTACGCATCATGATACAGCCTTCAACAACCAGAGCTGCAGTAGCAACACCCCATTCTTCTGCACCTAACAAGGCGGCAATGGCAACATCACGACCTGTTTTCAACTGACCGTCAGTTTGTACAACTACACGGCTGCGCAATTTATTTTTTACTAGTGTTTGATGGGTTTCGGCCAAGCCTAATTCCCACGGCAAACCTGCATGTTTGATTGAACTGATAGGCGATGCACCAGTACCACCATCATGACCCGCAATCAGTACTACGTCTGCTTTAGCTTTAGTAACACCAGCGGCAATAGTACCAACACCAGCTTTAGACACCAGTTTTACGTTGATCCTGGCGGCTCTGTTGGCATTTTTCAGATCATAGATCAATTGGGCAAGATCTTCAATGGAATAGATATCGTGGTGCGGAGGCGGAGAGATCAAACCTACGCCTGGTGTAGAGTGACGAACCTTTCCGATCCAGTCATCTACTTTATGTCCTGGTAATTGACCACCTTCACCTGGTTTAGCACCCTGTGCCATTTTGATCTGCAATTCATCAGCCATTGTTAAGTAATAGCTGGTCACACCAAAACGGCCGGAAGCTACCTGCTTGATAGCAGAACGCATGGAATCTCCGTTGGGCAGAGGCTCATAACGCATTTCATCTTCACCACCCTCACCGGTATTACTTTTACCGCCTAAACGGTTCATGGCAATTGCCAGGGTAGAGTGTGCCTCATGCGAAATAGAGCCAAAGCTCATGGCACCGGTAGCGAAGCGTTTGTAAATGTTTTCTGCTGGTTCTACTTCATCAATCGAAATAGAAGGACGGTTACGTTTGAATTGAAGCAGGCTGCGCAACGTACAGGCCTTTTCACTCTGGTCGTTCACCGCCTTAGAATACTTCTTGAACGTATTATAATCGTTCATGCGTGTAGAGTATTGCAGCAGGTGTATAGTAGTTGGATTGAACAGGTGGGCTTCACCTTTTCTTTTCCATTGATACACACCACCAACAGGCAGGCGGTCAACAGGTACGTCTTTCTTACTAAAGGCCAGGTTGTGTTTGGCTAAAGTTTCTTTAGCTATCTCATCAAGACCCATGCCTTCAATACGGGAGGTAGCGCCAGTGAAATATTTATCAACTACGGTTTTGTTTAAACCAATGATTTCAAAAATTTGTGCACCCTGGTAAGACTGCAGGGTAGAAATACCCATCTTCGAGAACACTTTCAGCAAACCGTCATTCACGGCTTTGATGTAGTGTTTCTTCAAGGTATCAACATCAGTATCGGTTTGCATCATACCCGACAACTTCATATCACGGATTGAAGAAAGTGCCAGGTAAGGGTTGATGGCAGTGGCACCAAAGCCGATCAAACAAGCAAAATGATGTACTTCCCAAACGTCACCAGCTTCTACTACCAGGCCAACCTGGCCGCGTTTTCCTTTGCGGATAAGGTGGTGGTGAACGGCTGCAGTAGCAATTAGAGAAGGAATAGGAGCGTGGTCAGAATCAATAGCCCTGTCAGACAGGATCAGTACTTCAAAACCATCGTCCACTGCATCCACTGCATAACGGCACAAGCGTTCCAAAGCTTTTTGTAGCGAACCTGGCTTACCATCAGCGCGGAAATAGCACTGTAGGGTTTTTGCCTGGAAAACACCTGTATCGATACTGCGGATCTTTTCCAGCTCATGGTTATTTAAGATCGGCTGTTTCAGGGCAACTGTATGACAATCCAGCGGATCTTCAACCAGCAGATTGCCTGCACTGCCTACAAACGTTGCCAGTGACATCACCAGGCGTTCACGGATAGGATCGATCGGCGGATTGGTTACCTGTGCAAACAATTGTTTGAAATAGCTGCTCAGATGCTGTGGCTGGTCGCTCAGTACTGCTAAAGGCGTATCGGTACCCATAGAACCAACAGGTTCTTTACCGTCGATGGCCATTGGAGCAATAATGTTCTCCAGGTCTTCGTTGGAGTAACCAAACGCTTTTTGGTATTTAAATACCTGGTCGCTTTCCAGGTGCGTAAACATTACGCGTGGCTCTGGCAGCTCTTCAAGGCGGATTTTGTATTTATTCAACCACTCTCCATATGGTTTTTGAGAGCAGATAGTTTGTTTCAATTCTTCGTCAGAAATGATTCTTCCTTGCTCCAGGTCTACTACGAACATCTTACCAGGCTGCAGGCGACCTTTTTCTTTAACAATTTTGGGGTCAACTATCAATGCTCCTGATTCTGACGCCATAATTACACGGTCATCAGTAGTTACGCAGTAGCGGGAAGGACGAAGACCGTTTCTATCCAGAGTGGCACCGATGATTTTTCCATCTGTGAAGGAGATAGAAGCAGGACCATCCCATGGTTCCATAAAGGAAGCATGGAATTCATAGAAAGCCTTTTTAACAGGATCCATCAGATCGTTGCCATCCCAGGCTTCAGGGATCAGCATCATCATTACATGAGGCAGCGAACGGCCGCAAAGTGTCAGCAGTTCGATCATGTTATCCAGGCAGGCAGAGTCAGACTGGCCTTCACTGATGATGGGCAACAACATATCCATCTCTTCCTTAGTGAAATAAGGAGAGGTAAAACTTCTCTCATTGGTCTTCAGCCAGTTTACGTTACCCTGTACGGTATTGATCTCACCGTTGTGGGCAATATAGCGGAATGGCTGGGCCAATTTCCAGGACGGGAAAGTATTGGTAGCAAAACGGGAGTGTACCAGACCAAAGGCAGATACCACTCTTTTGTTGTTCAGGTCAGGGAAATAACCTCTTACTTGGTTAGAAGTCAACTGACCCTTGTAAACAACAGTTTTGTAAGAAAGAGAGGCGATATAGAAGCCAATAGCATCTTTCTTAATAGTATTGTTTATAGTATGTGCGGCATAGTTGCGCAATAAGAAAAGTTTGCGCTCAAAATCATCCGGGTTATTAATATGGTCGGGACAGGCAATGAAAACCTGCTCCATTTCCGGTTCTACAGACAGGGCAGTAGGACCAATTCCATTGGGATTTACCGGAACCTTACGGTAAACCAGGATTTCAAGTCCTAATTTTTCTGCAGAACGGTTGAAGATGTCTCGGCATTCTTCTTTTAAACGAATGTCCTTGGGGAAGAACATGACACCAACGCCATACTTTCCAAAAGCAGGAAGGTGTACGCCTAATTTCACACATTCGTCGAAGAAAAATTCATGGGGAGTTTGAAGCATAATACCCGCTCCATCGCCAGTATTATTCTCACAACCACAGGCACCACGGTGCTCCATGTTCTCCAGAATAGTTAAAGCATCTGAAACAATCTGATGGGATTTGTTGCTTTTTATATTGGCAACAAACCCGATACCACAGGAATCACGTTCAAATGCCGGAGAATACAAACCAGTGCTCATAATAAATTTAAAAGGATGAATATTAAAAAACTATCTTATAGTTCGGTATAGGTTTCGGGTAATTATGACAAGCGGGGGCCGAAATTACGACAAAAAGCCCAACAGTCGGGCTAAAAATCACTTTATTATTAGTCGTAAAATGTCTTGAAAGTGTAATTTTTACTTTTCTTTTAATTATGGATTTTGTATTGTACACACAAAATCGCGATTTTATTAAATATATATAAAATATATTACCCTAAGAAAAACAAACTTTTTATACAAGATAACCAAACAGATTATCGTCCTTATTTAAGATCGTATAGTTAATATGATACCGGTCCAGGTTTTTGATCAACGTCTCATAATCTTTCGGCGATTGCAATTCAATACCTA